>PAXM01000037.1 GCA_002714485.1 Acidimicrobiaceae bacterium | reverse complement strand
CCAACCCCCCCCGCCCCCCCAACCACCACAACCGCTCCACCCCCCACAAGCGCTCCAACCCCCCCGACCGCCGATCCAACCGCGACAAGCGCTCCAACCACCACAAGCGCTCCAACCACCACGGCCGTACCGATTCCGGATGAACCCCTATACGAGGAGGATCAGGGCGACCCCCCTAGGGAGTACCCAGAAGAATCTGCGTCGCCCGAACCGCCGGAAGGCTGGGATCCCTCGGTCCTGTCGAATACCCCCGGACCGGTCACCCAGTGCCTCGACTCCAGGCTGGGCGGCAGCCGGGTCATGGCCCTGGCCCGAAGCGAGGCCTGGCCCTCCCACCAAGAGATGGAAATCGTGGGCGGATGCCTCAACCTGGCGGGGGGAGGTCCCCAAGACCGCAACGGCCCAGACGACGATCGGGGACGAGCAGACGAGGGCGAACCCGATCCGGACAACTCCCCTCCTCCCCCCGACGACGCCTGGCCCTGCTTGGGCGACCCGATATCGATGACCTACGTCGACCTCGGTTGGCCGATCACCTACGCCACACCCGGCCTCCCCGACGGCCTCACCCCACTGGTCGACGGCATGGACCAGGGGATCAAGTTCATCGCCGACCCCACCTCGGTGCTGTTGCCAGACGACCACGTCCGCCTCTTCTTCGAAGGCGACGGCGACAAGGCCTGGCGCTCAACCACACCGGTCCGGTCCCCATACGGGACCCTCGACTTCGAACCAGAGGCTGGCTACCAACTATTGGGTGACGATGGGCAACCACGGCACGACCTCGCCTGGAGGCGCATCTTCCCGTTGCCGGACGGCCGGACCCGCATGTTTGCCCGAACCACGTCGACGATCTTCTCCTTCCTGTCCGACGATGGACTCCGGTTCACCCAGGAAGCGGGAACGCGGCTCACCCTTGCAGACGTCGACCTGACCACCTTCCGGGGCTTTGAGGTGGGCTTCGCCGGCTACGACATCGTGGCCACCGACGACGGCTGGCGTCTATACGTCGACTACCAGCTGGGATTCGGGCCAAACGGTGCCTCACCGTCAAACGAGGATCGGGACGACTTCACGTCGAGGATCCACAGCGCCTCGTCAACCAACATGCTCGCCTGGACCGTGGACCCCGGTGAACGGGTGGGGTCATCGTCAGGTGTTCGCGGCTTCTCCGACGCCGACCGGGACCGCGGTGACGGCGGACCACTCCGAACCGCAGCCCGTATCAGCCTCTCATCGGTAGAGCGACGACCATCGGGTGGGTACCTACTGAGCTTCACCCTCGGAGACGATTCCTGTGTGGTGGGATCGACCGACGGACTCCAGTTCGACGAATGGGCATCGCCGGCCGACACAGGCTTCGGCCATCAGGACAAGTTGGACCTCGGCAACGGCGACCTGCTGGTCTTCGGCACAGCAAGTGGAACCGGTATACCTATGGGCCACCTACGGCTCGACTGACCACCATCTCATCCGACAAGTCGGACTAGCGAATGGTCAAATAGTGAACGCCAGGCGAACGGCCATCTGTCGGGCCAAATCCACGTCACCGCCAACCGTCACCCGCCCGTCATCCAGCAGCGGCTGCGGATCAACTCGCCCGCCGGTCAACGCTAGCCAGTCGTGGTACGACATGGTCAGTGTCACCGTGGGCTCGCCATCCAGTTGCTGGACCACCGCTGCTCGTCCGTCCACAGCTACCCGGATGACGCCCTCGACCGAACCGGTGAGGATGACCTCGACCCGGCTGCCATCGGGTGCCCCAGCCTTCTTACCGATGACGAACCCAGCAGCCGTAGTCACCTCAGCGACCGCCATCTCGGCTGGTCGACCACCAGTTGAGGGCTGGTGACCCAGCGGTGCCCGACAGTCCTCGAGGTGCAGCCACGAGTCGTAGACCCGCACATGCATGAACCGGAGGTACGGCACCTCGCCCACGGGTGACCAGCCAACCTTCAGGATCTCCTCGTCGGTCATGACGCTGAGATGCTCGAGGCGCTGGGCAGACACGGTCCGGAAGTCGGCCAGCACCTCGGCTCCCGACATCGACCGCATCGACTCCACCCACTGCTCGTTGCCCGAAGCGATGGCGTTCTTAAGGTGGTCAGTCGGAAACTCCACATCGGGGGCCGTCTCACCCCGCAGCATCCGCTCCGTCCCGATGATGTGGGCCAGGTTGTCCTGGACGGTCCATCCCGGACACCGGCTCGGCGTGGCCCAGTCACCCTCGGTCAGGCCCTCGGCCCAGTCGGACCACTCAGTCCAGATTTCGGCCAACCCGCCAAGGATGTGGTCGCGGTCCAGTTCGATGTTCATGTCGCTCCTGGTATTGGGGAATTCCTGCTCTGGTGAGGATTACTAGTCCGAGTCCAGGCGACCTGCCGCATTTGCGGCAAGGCAATCATGGGGTCGGATTCGCCACCGTGTTCCACTCCCGGGCTTCGAGGTAGGGCTTGAACACCTCGCCAACCGCGTGCAAGTCGGCCGGAGTCTTGGGGCGCTGCAGTTCATACAGGTGAGGGAACTCAAGCCACCCCAGAACCATCGACCACAGGCGCTCGGCGGCTTCCCCGGTCGGTGGGTCGATCAGGACAGGCCCGAACAGCTTGAGAGAGTCGTCGGCGTCGGCACCGGGGAACACCAGGGTGGGCACCCCCCAACCGCCCATGCCGACCACCCGTTCGTGGTCGACCCGGACGTCGTCGTGGGTGGTCTCGTCGGCCAGGGCCACGTCGACCAGACCGGGGTCGAGGTCCATCTCCCGCAGCAGGTCGCGAGCCACCTCGGGGCGATGGGGCTGCCGGCCCTCGACATGCAGGGCGGTTCCCGAACGCAGGTACCACGCATCGTTCAGTGCCGGGTCCTCGCGCTTCAACAGGGCGCCTATGCGCATCATCGACCACCCGTAGGACCACTCCCGCTCCCACGGATGCTTCTTACCGTCGACCCGGTTGACCTCCTCGAGGCTGAAGAACCGCCAGTCGACCTCCAAGTCGAGACGGTCACGCACCTCGCGCATCCACAACGAGGTCTGGTAGGCCCATGGGCAGATCACGTCGAAATGGAAGTCCACCCGGGTCGGATGCAGGTGATCACTCATGGACCGAGCCTCGCGCACCGCCACTACTCATGATCAGTCGGGAAGCCGGAGTGCGTGGCGGGTCACCTTGCCCAAGGCGTTGCGGGGTAGGGCGTCCACGGCCACCACCCGCCGTGGAACCTTGTAGGCAGCCAGGTGGTCCTGGGCGAAAGATCGCAACTCGTCCACGTCCGGACACTCGTACCCAACAGCCGGCACCACCCAGGCCACGACCTCCTCACCCCACTCGGGTGATGGGAGGCCAGCCACGGCCACCTCGGCAACCGCCGGATGCAGTGACAGAACGTCGTCGACCTCTCGGGGGTACACGTTGAAGCCACCGCTGATGATCAGCTCCTTGGTCCGTCCCACGATGGACAGGTAGCCGTCCTCGTCTACCGCACCGAGGTCTCCGGTCCGGAACCACGAGTCACCGCCGTCAGGATCGGCAACGAACGCCTCGGCGGTGGCCTCTGGGCTCTCCCAGTAGTTCGCAAACACATTGGGGCCCCGAACCAGGATTTCACCGGACGGGCCATCGGCCTCGTCATCGCCTCCCCCAAGGCGGACGTCGACGCCCGGCAGTGCGATGCCCACCGATCCTGGACGTCGGTGCCCCTCGTACGGGTTGGAGACCAACATCACCGTCTCGGTCATGCCGTAGCGCTCGAGGACCTGGACCCCGGCCTGGTCGGCCAGGCGGCCGTGGAGGTCGGCGGCCAACGGTGCGGAGCCGGATACACACAGTCTCAGGCTTCCCAGGCCGCTCACCCGTTCATGTCCTGCGAGACGGTGGTACATGGTCGGTACGCCGAAGAAGAGGGTTGCAGCGTGGACCTCGACNGCGTCCAGCACGGCGTCAGGATCGAATCTTGGCTGNAGGATGGCCGANGCGGCAGCCAGAAGAGTCCCGTGCAAGCCGACGCCCAGACCGTGCATGTGGAATAGCGGNAGGCAAAGCACCANTCGGTCGGCGTCGGTCCACCGCCACGCCACCCGCACNGAATGNGCNCCGGCCAGNAGGTTGGCCTGGGTCAGCACCGCACCCTTNGGCCGGCCGGTGGTGCCNGAGGTATANCCGATGATCGCCGGNNCNTCGGNCCCNNCCGAGTCCAGTTCCGGNGTAGGGGCATCNACCNCAGCGGNGCCNCAGGNAANCTCCAGCCCCTGNAGGTCGGTGGTGGTCACCAATAGGTTCGGCTGCAGTTTGAAGATGAGGCCGGCCCATTGATCGTGGTCGACAAGAGCGGCCCGGGGTCTGCAGTCAGCGAGCACGTGCGCCAACTCGGCCTCGCGGTACGACCCATTGACTGGCACCACGACCAATCCCAACCGAAGGCAAGCCACGTGGGCCACGGCCAGGTCCACCGTCGACGGGCCCGAGACCAGAACCCGGTCACCAGCCACCAACCCAGCTACGGACAGCCGACGGGCGGCAGCCANTGTACGGTCCAAGANCTCGCCCNGGGTCACCCAGCGGGCCGGCCCCCCACCGACCAGACCCCAGAGCAAGGGCCGATCAGGATCGGGAGTGAGCGCCGCGGTCCACGCCCCCGCCAGCGTGCCCGGCTCTGGAAGCGGGAAAGATCCTGACGGATCGAGAGACCCGGGAGACCTCGGTGACAGGTGCGTTCGCCAGTGCTGGAGCCCCTCCATCGGGCGGACCGTACCTTCGTGGTGGCCGGCCGGCCGGACTGGGTCCGAGAGGCTTGACCTTGGCTCACTATTCCCCCATACTAATGTGACTCATTAGTATGGTCCGGAGGCACCCATGGAATTCGGCATCTTCAGTAACGGCTACACCCCGGGCCCGGCCGCCCACGACACTGAGAGCGAGCACACCGAACTCATGCGCGAGGCCGAGTACGCCATCCTCGCCGACAAACACAACTGGAAGTACGTCTGGTTCGGCGAGCACCACGGCCTGACCGAGTACAGCCACATGTCGGCACCGGCCCCGGTGATGGGCTGGGTGGCCGCCCAGACCGACTACATCCACCTCGGCTCGGCCATCACCAGTCTCCCCACCAGGAAGGAACACCCGGTCCGTATTGCCGAGCGGGCCGCCATGCTCGACCACTTCACCAACAACAGGTTCGAGTTCGGCACCGGCCGAGGCGCTGGCAGCCACGAACTGCGCACCTTCAACGTCATGGATCCCAGCGAGACCAAGGCCCAGTGGGACGAGGTCATACGCGAGATTCCACGCATGTGGGAGCAGAAGGACTATGACTTCGACGGCGAGTTCTTCACCGTCCCCACCCCCCACAACATCCTTCCCAAGCCGTACGGCCCGGGACACCCCCCGATCTGGGTGGCATGTGGCAACCCGCCTACCTTCGCCAAAGCCGGCTCCCTCGGCATCGGTGCCATCGCCTTCAACTTCGAACCCATCCACAATCTGAAGGATCGGGTCGACGCCTACAAAGAGGCCGTCCAGGACCCAGTCGAACAGATCGGCCAGTACAAGAACGACAACGTGATGATGACCAACGCCTGCATCTGTCTGGAAGACCGCGACGAGGCCCGGGCGGTGGCCATGGCCAAGGGTCGCGGCTACCTGGTGACCATGGTCAACATGTACCACGACACCATGCCCAAGTCCCCAGACGCCATCGTGTGGCCGAACGCCCCCCTCGATCCGGGCTGGACCGATGAGCTCTTGGACATGGCCATCGAGGGTGGCTACATGCTGTGCGGCAACCCAGAGGAGGTCTGCGAGCAGGTCGCGCGCTACCAGGAGGTGGGCTGCGACCAGGTTGTCTTCGGCCTCCCCACTGAGGGCCTGACCCACGACCAGACCCTCGAGATGATCGAGTTGTTCGGCGACCAGGTCATCCCCGAGTACGACCGCGACCGCACCCACTCCACCGACCGTTACCGGGCTACAGCCCAGCGCCGCTTCCCGGACTTCCAGCACTCGGTGCCCGAAGGCATCGACGTGTCGGTTATCCCGACCACCGCCCTGCTCCCCTTGGGCTAAACCCCGGACTCAGCCCAGGGCCCAACCAGAAACCCGACTGGCTATGGCCCGCGACGGCTCGGAAACCCGGGCGCGACTCCTCGCCGAGGCTGAACGCCTCTTCGCTGAGGTCGGGGTTTGGCAGGCGGCCACCGGCGCCATCGTCAGAGCGGCCGGCCAACGCAACGCTTCAGCGCTGACGTACCACTTCGGCTCCCGACAAGGGGTACTGGACGCCATCTTGGCCGACCATGGAAACCCCATCGATGCCCATCGCGGTGACCTGCTGGCCAAGATCCCCCCCGACGCGCCAGACATCCGGGTTCTGGTCGACGCCCTAGTCCGCCCCATGACCGAGGTGCTGGACGACCCCGGGGGTCGCCGATACGTCCGAATCGTGAGCCAGCTCTCGGATCAGTTCCCGGCGTGGCGCGAGGCGCCCACTGGCGTGGACCAGACCCACCTCGAGCGGGCACTGACCATCCTCGAAAGCCTNGCCTCCGGTGATCGGGCCACTATTCGCGAGGCGAGACTGCTCGCCATGATCCAACTCATGACGGTGTCGTTGGCCGCCCGAGCCGGGGANCTTGACCACGGCCAGCCCAGCCTTGACGCCCCGTCCTACGANCGACACCTCGTCGACNTCCTNGTCGGNGTNCTCACAGCCTCCNNCGCCGAACCCNCCNNCCCAACGGGTGCCTGACCCGNTCCGGATACCGTCGCCAACCGTGCANGTCATCCTCGTCCGCCACGGGCGTCCCGAACGCGTCATNGACTCCCCCGTNATCGCAGACCCCGGCTTGGACGAAATCGGCCNGTGGCAGGCCGATCGCCTNACCTCNTGGTTGGCGTGCGAATCCATNGACGCCGTAGTGACCAGCCCCAAGGCCCGGGCCATCCAGACTGTTACCGGGACGTGCNCAAGCCNAAGCCTCGCCCCTCGGATCGTCGACGACTTCGACGAGATCGACCGGGGNTCCCACACCTACCTTCCCACCGAACTGCTCCCCACCGAGGGCGGAACCTACTGGGACCTNATCTGCGANAAGCGNTACGAGGAGATCGGCTGGGANACNCCCGAGGTGTTNCGGGACCGGGTGGTGNCTGCCTGGGAGAACTTGTGCCGCAACCCACCGGGNGAACGGGTGCTGGTGGCCTGCCACGGCGGCACCATCCGAACCATCCTTGCCCACGTCGTCGGCAACGCCGGAGCCGGCTTCCGCCTCGACTACACCTCAATCAGCCGGGTGGAGGTCACACCTCCCAGCATTGATCCCCACGGANCCAAAGACCCCTACTGCTCGGTGGCCAGCACCAACGAGACCGCACACTTCGACGCCGAGCGAACCACTTTGGTGGGTGCCTTCCGGGGCGCCGAGCGCCCGGGCACCACCCCCAACCGTCCCCCACTGACCACGCCCTCCAGCGACGACTGACGGCGCCTTCTATGAGGCCCTACCNGGGCCGGTCAGCGGGGTTCGAGCAGTTCAGGGCCCAGGTCGGCCACCGTGGAGGCCCCGACCAGAGCCATGGTGCGTTCGGTCCCGGTGCGCAGCAGGTCCAATACGTGATCGACGCCCCGCTCACCCGCCGCAGCTAGTGCGTAGAGGAACAGTCGACCGCCCATCGCGGCGTCGGCACCNGCNGCCACGGCCTTGACGATGTCGGACCCCCGGCGAATCCCACCATCNCAGATCACCTCGATTCNCCCGGCCACCGCCTCGGCAACCGCCGGAACCAGGTCGAACGGCGCCGGGGCCGTATCGAGTTGCCGACCACCGTGGTTGGACAGGATGATCCCCTCCACCCCGTGTTCGACGGCCAACTTGGCGTCGGCCACTGTCTGGATGCCCTTGATCAAGATTGGCCCGTCCCACACGGTGCGCAACCAGGCCACATCGTCCCAGGACAGCCCATGGTCGAACTGCTCNTTCATATACCCGGCCAGATCAACGGCTGTCGTACCGTCCTGACCGGCGAGTCCCTCAGCGCTAGAGAACCGGATCGGGTCAGAGCGCAGCAGCCGCCACGTCCACCCCGGATGGCGCATGCCGTCGAGAAACGTGCCCGGTCCGATCTCGGGCGGGAGGGTGAAGCCCCGACGGACGTCTCGTTCTCGGCGGCCCAGCACGGCGGTGTCCACGGTCAGACAGATGGCTTCGAACCCCGAAACGGCAGCCCGCTCAAGAAGACCCCGGATGAGACTCCGATCCCGCCACGCGTAGACCTGGAACCACAGCCGAGCTCCCGGCCCGGCAACCGCCGCACACTCGTCGATGGACCGGGTCCCCATGGTCGAGAGTGTGAACGGGATACCCGCCCGCCCAGCNGCCCGTACCACGGCCAGTTCACCGGCCGGATCGGCGATTCGAGTGAAGCCGGTGGGCGCCAGCACCAGCGGAAGAGCCAGGGGTTGCCCGAGCAGCGTGGTCGACGTGTCTATCTCGCCCAGTCCACGCAGCACCCTCGGTCGGAACGTCACATCCCGAAAGGCCCGCACGTTGCGGTCCAGCGTCAACTCGTCCTCGGCACCGCCGTCGATGTAGTCGAAGACCCCAGCCGGCAGACGCCGCCGGGCNATACTGCGCAGGTCGTCAACGTTTGCCGCGGACCGCAAACGACGGGCGACCCGGTCCCGTTCGCGACGGCGAATGCGAACCACCGCCCGCAGAGTCCGGATCATGCCCATGTGGAAAGCGGTCGACGGANGGCGTCAGGCGCCCATCTCGTCAGCCTTCTTCCTCTCGTAGATCTCCCGGCACGTCGGACATACCTGATAACGGTCTGGGTCGCGTCCCGGCACCCAGACCTTCCCGCACAGGGCGACTACCGGCTTGCCAGTCACCGCCGACTTCAGGATGTCGGACTTCCGGGCNTAGTGCGAGAACCGGTCGTGGTCACCGTCGTCCAGAAGCGGGCTATCCAGTTGCGGGTCAACCGGGGTGAACGTCTCGAGGTCGGACAGGACCGCCGAATACAACGCCNAACCGCCGATCAGCCCAGCGAACCGTCGAGGTCCGACAGTTTGTCGATCCGTCCGACATGGCGTCCGCCCTCGAACTCGGCGTTNAACCACGCTCGTAGGGCCTCAGATGCCAGCTCAGGTCCGATGAGGCGCTCCCCGAGGCACAGCACGTTGGCATCGTTGTGCTGGCGCGCGAGGCGAGCCGACGTGGCGTCGTGCACCGTGGCCGCCCGCACGCCTGGGACCTTGTTGGCCGCCATAGCGATGCCGATGCCCGATCCGCAGACACACAGGCCCNCCTCGGCGTCGCCACCGGCCACCGCCCGACCGACCGCCGCNCCNAAGTCCGGATAGTCGACCCGATCGGTGGAGTGGACGCCCAAGTCCAGCACCTCGTGGCCGAGGTCGTGCAGTTCGCCAGCCAACTGCTCCTTGAGCGCATACCCGGCATGATCGGACCCAACGGCGATGATGGCCATGGGGCGAGGCTAGCGGTCATNCCCNGAACCGGCCGATGCNGGTTCCACCCGGATCCCGGCCGACTCCAGATCATCAATNGCGAGGGGTCCAGCACGTAGCACGATCGCCGGATCGACGGTGAGGTCCACCACCGTGGACGGCACCCCGCCACNGGATNCGCCGTCCAGAACCAACAGGTCGCTCCCCGGGGCAACGTCCAGTGAGGCTGCTGCGGCGGCGGCNGCGACTGGCGTGGGGTCGCCCGACCGGTTGGCCGAGGTGGTGGCGATCGGCCCCACGGCCGCCGCNATGGCCNGCACCAGGGCGTGATCGGGGCATCGCACCCCCACCGTCGCCTCCTCGGTTCCCGGCACAGCCGGAAGCACCATGGTCAACGGACCCGGCCAACAGGTGGTGGCCAGCGTCGTCGCCCGATCATCGACCACGGCCAGCANCCGAGCTTGGTCAAGGTCGGCGACCAGCACGGCCACCCGACGATCCGCCGGCCGACCCTTAAGGATGAACAGTTCTCTGACGGCCTCCGGATCGGCGGCCAAGGCGGCCACGCCGTAGACCGTCTCGGTCGGNAGCNCCAACACTCCCCCGGACCGCAGACACTCCTCAGCTGCCTCAACGGCACCCANCGGATCTGTCATCGCNTCCAGGATCACGACAGGTTCCTCATAACGAACTCCCAGTCACCGCCGGGCNACCAGCACCCTGTCGNGCTCGGCCAGNTCCCGANATACGGACACCTCTGCGTAGCCTGCGGTCTGCGCCAATTCGGCTATCGGCCCGGTCTGGTCGGGCGCCATCTCCAGCACCAGGGCACCACCCGGANCCANCCAGTCCCNCGCCCCGTTGACCAGCACCCGCAGGTCGGCCATNCCGNGATCATCGGAGAACAGCGCTCTACTGGGCTCCCAGTCGAGGACCTCGACCGGCAGGTCTTCATCGGNAGCGATGTAGGGGGGGTTGGATGCGATCACCTCGAACCGGCCCCGTAGGTCAACCGGGAGGGCGTCGAACCACGGGCCCTCGGCCACTGTCACCCGCTNNGCTGGACTCCCGAGGCCGGCGCAATTAGCCCGGGCCACGGCCAGAGCNTCAGACGAGACGTCCGTGCACCACACCCGGGTNCCCACCCGCTCGACGGCCACCGACAAGCCGATAGCCCCCGANCCGGTCCCCAGGTCAGCCACTNGGACCGGCTCAACGACCGGATCACGCCCNGCAGCCAACCGGTCTACCTCGTCNAGAACCAGCCCAGCCACCACTTCGGTCTCNGGACGCGGGATCAGCACTCGCCGATCCACCATCAGGTCCAACATGCGGAACGGCCATCGCCCGAGCACGTACTGCAAAGGCTCACCGCCCAGACGGCGTTCCACCATGGCGTCGTGATGGACCATGCCCCGCACGGTGGCCAGAACATCGAGCTCGCCTACTGATGTGCTCCCCGAGGCCTCCTCGACGATCCAGCGTGCCTCCCGGACCGCTGTCGCCCGATCGTGACCAGATCCGACCAACCGGGACTCAGTCTCGACCAGCACCTCGCGCCACGAGATGGTGCCCTCATCAGGCACCGGCGGTCGATCCGTCCTCGAGGCCCGCAGCTAGCTGCTGGGTGCGCTCATCGGCTAGGAGCCCGTCAGTCACATCGTCTAGATCACCGGCCAGGATCCGGTCCAACTTGTGGAGGGTCAGGCCGATGCGGTGGTCGGTGACCCGGTTCTCCTTGAAGTTGTAGGTCCGGATCTTCTCGGANCGGCCGCCTCCACCGATCTGACCCCGCCGGGCCTCTGANGCCTCTGACAACTGGCGGTCCTGCTCGATCTGGAGGAGCCGGGACCGCAGGACCCGTAGAGCCTTGGTCTTGTTCTGCAGCTGGCTCTTCTCGTCCTGCATCGACACCACCAGTCCGGTCGGCTTGTGGGTGAGCCGTACTGCCGAGTCGGTGGTATTCACCGACTGGCCGCCGGGACCCGACGCNCGGTAGACGTCGACCTGCAGNTCGCTCTCGTCNAGNTCCACCTCGACCTCNTCGGCCTCAGGCAGCACGCTGACAGTCGCCGAGGAGGTATGGATCCGTCCTTGGGACTCGGTTACAGGGACACGCTGGACCCGGTGCACACCACCCTCGTACTTCAGGCGCGTCCAGGCGTCGTCCCCCTTAACCAGCACCATCACCTCGCTGAACCCACCCATGTCGGACTCCCGGGCCTCCAGCGACTCGACCGCCCAGCCGTGGTTGGCGGCAAAGGCTAGGTACATCTCATGCAGGTCCCGGGCGAACAGATTGGCCTCCTCGCCCCCCTCGGCACCCCGGATCTCAACGATGACCGGCCGACCGTCGTTTGGATCTCGAGGCAGCAGCAGGGTGCGAAGTTCGCCCTCCAGACGCAGGATTTCATCCTCCAGCGCTGATATCTCGACCCGCAACTGGTCACGGTCGTCTCCCTCAGCGAGGTCAGCCAGTTCGCGGGCCGCCTCGAGATCGTCATGGGCACCAGCCAGTGGGCGACCGACGGCCAGGACCTCCTCGAGTTCCTTGAACCGGCGACCGGCAGCCTGCAGCCGACCGGGGTCGCCGATTACCTCGGGATCGGCGAGCCGGGACTCGACCTCGGAGTACTCAGCCTCGAGGGCCTCCACTTGGTCCAGCATCGGGCCAAGGCTAGCGAGAGGCCCGGATCAGACCCCGACGACCACCGGCGGAGCATCCCGTCAGGCATCCCAACTGCAGGTCACGCCCACCACGGTGGTCGGGACACGCAGGCGGGCTACCGCCCGCTCCACCGGCGCCAATACGTCACGGGTCGGCAATACCACCAGCACCCGGTCGGGTAACTCGCGCAACACCAACTCAGCAACTGCCGGAACGAGGCGGGGATCGACCCCCACTGAGCAGACCACCAGCACCCGCCGCCCGTCGGCGTCGGAACCGATCGCCGGGGCCGGGGCCGGATCCCGGAGGTTCAAACGCTCGTCAGCCGGATCAGTGGGTTCGAGGTCGCTCAGGTCCAGACGGTCGGGATGGACACACATGTCACGGCGCAACCACCGCTCGCGCGCCAAAGTAGCCAACGGGTGGGCGCCGGCGCCGGGGCGACGTTGTGCCCGTACGAGGTCGGCCGCTGCCGCCAACGCCTCGGCATCGGACCGATTGCCGCGCATCATGACCCCGGCCTCTCGGTCGAATCGGCCTACCCCCACCTCGACGGACGGTTCGGTGGTGGATAGTTCCACGGCGCGGGCCACCTCCAGGCCGAGCACTTCACCACGCCACGTGCCGTGCTCCAGGACCGGATCCACACCCACGCCCCGGCATAGATCGTCGAACCGATCGGCGAACCCCGTTGGCGAGATGTCCATCACCGGCTCAGGTTTCCCCGCCGCATCGACCTCGACCAGGGTGCGGCCCTCGACCAGTCGGACCTCGGGAGACGGCTCCAAAGCAGTGACCCTGCGAGCTGCTAAAGCAGCCTCGAGCGGATCGTCGAAGCAAACGGTCAGCGGGGTCGCGTCCCCGTACCGACTGGCCCGCAACAGTGCAGAACCGAGGGCTATAGCCGACTCGTCCTCGGATGCCAGGGTCCACAGGCGATTGCCGTCGAACAGATGGTCCCCATCGACCTCTCCGAACACAGTCCCCGCGGTGGCATCGGCCACCAGAGCGCGCAACTTCGCCCCACGAAGGGCGGTGCGACGTTCGGGATCTAGGGCCATGGGGTCCCGGTCAGGTGTCGATCGACCGGCTCAGAAGAGCTCAGTCGGAAATTTGTCGTCGGACGGATCAGCCCTTGCGGCGCTGGCCGTAGCGGCGCTCGAAGCGCTCGACGCGACCGGCGGTGTCCACGATCTTCATCGTGCCGGTGAAGAAAGGGTGGCTGGCCGACGAAATCTCTACCTTGACCAATGGGTACTCCACGCCATCATCCAAGGTGATCACATCATCGGTCTCGACGGTCGACCGGATCACGAAGTTGGTGCCCTCGGAGAGGTCTTGAAAGACAACGGGGCGGTATTTCGGATGGATGTCCTGCTTCATAACCTGTCCAGTCTGCGGCGCGATCCGGGGTTCGGCAACCTGCGTGACAAGTGGCCGATCAGGCACCCATGGCCGGGCCCTTGGCGATTTCCACAAGGAACTCTTCGTTGTCGTTGAAGGTCTTGAGCCGATCGATGAGCAGTTCCAGGCCAGCCGCCGCACCGTTGTCGTTATCGTTGGCCAAGCCGTTGAGCACCCGGCGTAGCTTCCAAACCTGGTTGAGTTGCTTGCGCTCAAACAGCAACTCCTCGTGGCGGGTCGACGAGGCATCCACGTCGATGGCCGGGTAGATACGACGTTCAGCGATGCGACGGTCCAGGCGTAGTTCCATGTTGCCGGTGCCCTTGAACTCCTCGAAGATCACCTCGTCCATCTTCGATCCGGTGTCGACAAGCGCCGTGGCCAAGATGGTCAGCGAACCGCCCTCCTCGAGGTTGCGGGCCGCGCCAAAGAAACGCTTGGGTGGATACAGGGCACCGCTGTCTACGCCGCCGGACATGATCCGGCCGGTGGCCGGGGCAGCCAGGTTGTAGGCCCTGGACAGGCGGGTGATGCCGTCCAGCACGATCACCACGTCCTCGCCGTACTCGACCATGCGCTTGGCCCGCTCGATGGTGACCTCAGCCAGGTGAGTGTGTTCGTCGCTGGGACGGTCGAACGTGGAGCCGACCACCTCACCGCGCTGCAGCCAGCGACGCATGTCGGTGACCTCCTCGGGCCGTTCGTCGACCAGCAGGACAATGAGCTTCACCTCGGGGTGGTTGGTCTCAATCGACCGCACGATCGACTTCATGATCGTGGTTTTGCCAGCCTTGGGGGGCGACACGATCATCCCGCGTTGGCCCTTTCCAATCGGCGAGAGCAAGTCGACGATCCGAGCCGTCATATTGGTCGGGTCGCCGTCGATCTCCATACGAAGCTTCTCGTCGGGGAACAACGGGGTGAGGTCTTCGAACCGGGGCCGGTCCTTGGCCTTGTCCGGGTCCTGATCGTTGACCTTGTCGATTCGCAGCAGGGCGGGATTCTTCTCGCTGCGGTTTGCCGGGCGAGACGCACCCACCAGGTGGTCACCCCGACGAAGTCCGAACTGACGGACCTGCTTGACCGAGACATAGGCGTCCTTCTTGGAAGGCTTGTAACCGCTGGTCCGCAAGAACCCATAGCCCTCGTCGCGGAGGTCGAGGTGACCTTCGACATCGACTGGCTCGCCATCCCAAGGCTCCTCGGGCCCTTGGTGATCGCGCTCGCGACCCCGGCGGCGACGGCGGCGGTTACCCGGCTCAGCTTCGCTGTGCTGGCCACCCTGGCGGTCGCGGTTCTGGCCACCCTGGCCCTGACGGTTCTGCTGATTCCGGCCCCGACCGTCGCCTCCGCTGGGCTTCTGGTCGGAAGCGGTATCACTATCAGTATCCGTCGAGGCATCAGAGGTGGTGCCCTCCTCGGCAGCTGCGGCTACCTCCCATTCGGCGGGAGGCTCCTCGTCTGCATCACTAACAGACACATCCCCGGCGGGGGCATCGTCGGCCACCGGCGCAGCAGCAGCACCAGCATTGGCTGATCGACCGCCGTCGGAGACCGAACCGTTGCCGCCACCGGCTAGATCCAGGATCAGGTCAACGATCTCGGCCTTTCGGGCACGCGACCCAGGCTTGCCACCTAGGGCGGTGGCGATCGTGGTCAGCTCGTCGCGATCCTTGCCTTCGAGCGTTCCGCGTTCCAGTTGGGTGGAGTCCATGCTCACAACACCTAATTTCTCGATGGCCGGCGGCCATCGGTGTCTCAAGGGCCAGTAGCCCTGCGGATGGGTGCGGACCAGGTTCGATCCGCACCGAAGGACACCTTCCACCACCGGAAACCGGGGTGGAAAGCGTGTCGCTGGCGGCGACTCCGGAAACCGTCTCGATCCACGAGATCCGGTCCACGAGGTGGATTCCGGAAGGAGGAAACGGATTTTCCGGAGAACACGTCGCCCGCCTGACGACCAGGTCATTGTACCGAATCGCCACGAACGACGACAACATCCCCGAAAAGCCCCGTACGTGACGACCAAATCCCTGCCCCCACAGGGGTCGCAATCAGTTGGTGAGCAGCCGTCCCATCAGGGAGTGTCCCGGCACTGAATCCAGATCAGCCACGCCCACCTCGGTGAACGTGCCGCCCGGGCCGTCGACCACCGAATCCACCAGGAGGTAGGGCACGGGATCCGGCGTGTGGGTCCGGGTAGTCAGCGGAGTGGCATGGTCGGGAAGCATCAGTAGTCGCCACGGGCCCATGGCGTCCAGCCCCGCCACTAGACCAGCCAGGATCCGTCGGTCCCAGTTCTCGAGCGCCTCCACCTTCTCGGCTACGTCACCAGCGTGGCCCGCCTCGTCAGTGGCCTCCACGTGGATAACGAACAGGTCGAGGCCCGCGCCCAGTTCGGCCAGTGCCACGTCGCGCTTGCCCTCGAAGTCGGTGTCGTACCAGCCGGTGGCCCCCGGGATGTCACAGATCTTCATCCCGGACAGCACGCCAATGCCCCGCACCAGGTCCACGGCGGTGACCAGTCCCGCGTCCACGCCGTGCACGTCGCGGAACGCTGGAACCTGCGGCTGAAAGCCCTGACCCCACAACCACGTCTGGTTTGCCTCGAGGTCGAAACGGGCCATCACCTCGCGTGACCTCTCCATGACCTCAGCCAATTGGGGCGCTGCCGGGCCGGTAGGTAGCACAACGGGGTCACCAGAGAGGTCGTGCGGCGGAGTGCAGTCGGCCTCAATCCACTCTCGGGGTGCGATCATGGCGTTGCGGAACCCGACACCAGCCAGGAACTCGACTCCATCGTGATTCGGGGCGACCTCGGCCTGGAGTGCGGCCACGACCGCCGCACCCTCCTCGTTGGTCGGGTTGGCCCCGGCGTAGTCGACCATCACGCCATCACGGACCACCACCAGATTGCAGCGGAAGGCCGTCTGATCAGGGCGCAGCGTCCGCCCCATGGCCGCCACCTCGATAGGGGCACGACCGGTGTGGAACTGGACGGGATTGAACCCCATAATCGACATGTTCCCCACGTCGCTGCCCGGTGGCATGCCCTCTGGGATCACCGCAGCCAGGCCGACTTCGGCCCGAGCGGCCAAGGCGTCCAGCACAGGCATGTGGGCCACCTCCAGCGGGGTGCGGCCGTCCAGTTCTGGCACCGGCAAATCGGCACAGCCATCGGGAACACAGACGACGTACTTCATGATGAAGACTTCATGGGCGAGTCATCCTTCCAGACCGCTGTTCGCTCTATTCATCGCCGGTGGGCCCGCACGAAATCCTCGACGACGGCGAGGTCGGCGGGCAAGGCTGTCAGGCGTTCGGGCCGCTGGTGGAGATCGGCCAGTCGGTCGGGCAAACCCGGCCGCGAGCCAGTGGCCGCCTCGACGGCGTCGGGGAACTTGGCCGGATGGGCGGTGGCCAAGGCCACCATGGGTATCGAGGGGTCGCGTCGACATGCCCGAGCGGCCAACACCCCTACCGCCGTGTGAGGGTCTAGCACGGTGCCCGACTGCTCGGCCTCGGCAGCGATGCAGGCCCGGACGGCCCCGTCATCGAAGCGAGCCCCGTTCCACCCGTCGGCCAAGGCAGCATGCTGGACCGGATCGAGTTGAAACTCGCCAGTAGCCCGGAAGTCGTCCAGCTGGGCACCCACCATCGCGCCGTCGCGTCCGTTCATCTCGAACAGCAGGCGCTCCAGGTTGGACGAAACTTGGATGTCCATGCTGGGCGACGTGGTGGGTACCACCTCGGCGATGCCCATCGTCCCTTCAGCGAAGAACCGGGTGAGGACGTCATTGGTGTTGCTACCCACCACCAGTTGGGGCACGGCCAAGCCGGCCAACCGCGCCACGTGACCGGCGAAGACGTTGCCGAAGTTCCCTGTGGGCACGGAGAAGGCCACCGGCGCGTGCCGACCACCGAGACGCTCGGCGGCTACCACGTAGTAGACGATCTGAGCCATCACCCGGGCCCAGTTGATGGAGTTCACCGCCGACAAGCGCACCTCGTCGCGGAAGGCCACGTCGGCGAACATGGCCTTCACCAGGTCTTGGCAGTCGTCGAACGTGCCGTCAATGGCCACGTTGTGCACGTTGACCGAGTCGACGGTCGTCATCTGAAGCCGCTGCACGTCCGAAACTCGACCGGCCGGGTGGAGAATCACGATGTCCACCACCTCCCGGTCACGGCATGCCTCGATGGCCGCCGAACCGGTATCGCCCGATGTAGCACCCACGATGGTGACCCGCTCGCCCCGCCGGGACAGTTCATGGTCGAACAGACGGCCCACCAGCTGGAGGGCCACGTCCTTGAAAGCCAGCGTGGGCCCGTGGAAAAGCTCCAGCAGGTGGACGCCATCAGACAGTTCGACCAGCGGAGTCACGTCCGGGGCGTCGAACGCCGTGTAGGCGTCGGCCACCATGGCCGCGAAGTCATCCTCGGTGATCGAACCATCCACGAAAGGAAGCATCACCTCGACGGCCGTCTCGACGTAGTCGCCCCGCCCTCCAGTGGCTAGGGCCGGCCATGACTCGGGGACGTAGAGCCCGCCGTCGTCGGCCAGACCGGCCAGCAGCGTGTCACCGAAGTCCAGGATGGGGGCCGCCCCCCGAGTGCTTACGTAGCGCACGACGTCGTCCAGTGGTCCGTGGAACGGGGGCCGTTCAGTCGCCGATGACCCGTAGGACGCTGCCTACGGCCCGGACGGCGTCCAACGAGCGGAGGTCGGCCAGCGTGGCCCGCAGATCTCGTTCGCGTGCCCCGTGGGTGATGAACACCAGTCGAGCCTCACCGCCCATGCCCTCCTGTTCCATCGACCGGATGGACACCTCGTGTGAGCCGAACACCGCTGCCACCGCGGCGAGGACTCCTGGACGGTCGTCAACCTCAATATTCAGGTAGTAGGCCGAGATCACGTCGTCGATCGGGGCAATGCGCGCCCGTTCCAGAACGCCAATGCCCGATGCGGTCCCCTGCCTCAGGTTGGTCGCTGCGTCGATCAGGTCCCCCAGTACGGCAGATGCCGTGGGCCGACCACCGGCCCCACGCCCGTACAGCATTAGGTCGCCGGCCGCTCCACCCTCGAGGAACACCGCGTTGAAGCTGCCGTTCACCGAGGCCAGCGGATGATCCAGGGGAACCAACGTGGGATGCACCCGAACCCCAATCTGGGCCTCACCGTCGTCGGCCACCGTCTGTTCGGCAACTGCCAGCAATTTGATGCAGTGCTTCAGGTCGGCTGCGAACTCGATGTCGGCCACCGAGATACCCGAGATCCCCTCGTGGTAGACGTCGCCGGCCACCACCCGGGCACCGAAGGCGATGGTGGCCATGATCGCGGCCTTGGCCCCCGCGTCGTAGCCCTCCACATCGGCGGTCGGGTCGCGTTCGGCATAGCCGAGGCTCTGGGCTTCAGCCAGGGCATCGGCGTAGCTGGCGCCGTCGTCGGTCATCCGGGTCAAGATGAAGTTGGTCGTGCCGTTGACGATGCCCATAACCCGCTGGATGGGCTCGCCGGCCAGGGACTCCCGCAGCGGACGCATGATCGGGATGGCGCCGGCCACCGCAGCCTCGAATAGCAGGTCGACCCCGCTAGCGGCGGCCAGGGCGTAGAGCTCGGCACCGTGGTTGGCCAACAGTTCCTTGTTGGCGGTCACGACCGGCTTGCCAGCTGAAAGGGCGGCGCTCACCAGTTCACGGGCCGGCTCGACGCCCCCCATGACCTCGACGACCACGTCGACATCCGGGTCGCACACCACGGCAGCCGCATCGGTGGTGAAGGCCCCGTCAGCGACCGGTACGTCCCTGTCGATGGCCGTGTTGCGGACGGCTATGCGGGTCACCTCGAGGTCCAGACCCCGACGACGACCCACCTCGGCACGACGCTCGGCCACCAAAACGGCCAATGCGGCGCCCACATGGCCGCAACCCAGCAGGCCGACGCGTACGTGCGTCCCGGAACCCGGAGAGGGGGGCGAGCCCTGGGAGAGGTCGTTCATGGCGATGACCGTACTGGGCCGGAGGGGCCGGTCAGGACTCGAATTCCTCAGCTCCCGCCCCGCTGACCTCGCGGGCCACGAGATCGTCGAACGACTCACGGCGGACCACCTCGCGGACGTCGCCATCGGCCACGAACACCACAGCAGGTCGCAGCACGTGGTTGTAGTTGGAACCCATGGCATGGCCATAGGCGCCGGTAACCGGCGTGGCCAGCACATCACCCACCACCAGGTCATCGGGGACCCAACCCTCACGCACCAGGAGATCACCTGACTCGCAGTGCTTGCCCACCACCCGCACGGCCCTCGGCCGCTCAGCATTGGCGGCCCGCGGTAGCAACGTCTCATAGCCCGAGCCGTAGAGCACCGGGCGGGGATTGTCGCTCATCCCGCCGTCCACGGCCACGTAAGTCCGGATACCGGGCAGATCCTTCACAGTGCCCACCCGGTAGAGGGTCACGGCAGCGGCCGCCACGATGGCTCGCCCCGGCTCGGCAGACACCCGGGCTGTCACTCCGGCGGCCTCGCATACCTCATGGATGCCCGCTGCCCACTCGGTCAAGCTGGGGGCCGCCTCGCCCTCAACGTAGGGCACACCCAGACCTCCCCCGACCGAGAGCTCCGGAAGGCCGAACGGCGCCGCAAAGCCGGCGAGCACCTCGACAGCCCTGGAAAACGCTCCGACCTCAAAAACCTGACTACCAATGTGGGCGTGCAAGCCGACCAGCTCCACCGAACCGGCGGCCGTAGCCCGCTCCACAGCGGCGGTGGCAAGCCCACTAGAGACGGTGAACCCGAACTTGGAATCGTCCTGGCCGGTGGCCACGAACTCGTGGGTATGGGCCTCTACACCAGGGGTAATGCGCAACAGCACGCGGGGCCGAACACCGGTGGTCGCGGCCAGGGCGTCGAGCGGATC
>PAXM01000036.1 GCA_002714485.1 Acidimicrobiaceae bacterium | reverse complement strand
TGAATCGTCATGAACTCGACGAGGCAGCCTTCACCGGCGACGAGGTCCGACTAATGCTGACCGAGATCGCTATTGAGATAAACCGATCCGGTCATTTGATGAAGGTCACCGACGTGGAACGGGCACTGCGCGACCCGTCCTACGGCCGATACGACGACGTGCCGATCGCCCACGACGTGGATGGTGAACTCCTCGTGTTTTTCGGCGAACGACCGGACCGGTTCCCTGGTGTCCGGGTGGCGGAGAGCACGGTGCGCTCCTACCTGTATGGCGATTTGGCTAGCCACGTACTGGGGTGGGTCGGACCCGTCAACGAAGTCGAGTTGAATCAGCGTCGGCCCCCGACGGGAAAGGAGTACCGACTGCGCGATCGGATTGGGAAGGCCGGAGTGGAACTCATGTTCGAAAACGATCTTCGTGGCGTGGCGGGTCACAAGGTGGTCGAGGTCGATCGACTGGGCGAGATTGTTCGCGAGCGCGACGACCTGTTCGTGCCACCAGTGCCGGGCGACGACGTCGTCTTGTCGTTGGACATCGACGTCCAGTACCTCGTGGAACGGGAGCTAGAACGGTCCATCTACCTTGCCCGGTCGAGGGAACCTGACCAGGATCCGGACGATCCGAGCCGTCTCTTGCCCGCCTATGACGCCCCGGGTGGGGCGGTCGTCCTCCTGGATCCGATGGTCGGATCAGTGGTGGCCATGGCCTCCTACCCGTCTTACGACCCCAATGATTCGATCGGTGGGTTCTCGATCGACCAGTGGGCTGAGCTAAATGACCCGGCGAACGACCTTCCCATGTTCAACCGCGCTATCCAGGGTGAGTATGCGCCCGGCTCGACCTTCAAGCTCTTCACCGCTCACGCCGCCTGGCACGAGGGGGTGTTCGGCGTGGGCGCCGTCCCCGCGCCCGATGTGCAGTGGGACGATCCCGGGTCCTACGTGCTCAGGGCTTGCGGAGAGGTCGACCCGGCCGACCCACCACCGGGTTGCCGGTATCGGAATGCGGGGGAGAAGCAGTACGACCGTGTGGACCTGATCCGAAGCCTCACAGTGTCCAGCGACGTCTACTACTACCGGATCGGCGAATCGATCTACACCAATCCCGGGCATCCGGACACCGCCATCCAGGATGCGGCAACTGCCTACGGACTGGGCCTCGAGTCAGGTATCACCCTGCCTTTCGAGCAGGATGGCTACCTCCCTACACCGGCCAATCGACGGCTTCGCCACGAGGAGAACCCCGTGGCCTTTCCCGAGTGGGGATGGTCTACCGGCGACAACGTGATCACGGCGATCGGCCAAGGTGAGGTGCTGGTTACGCCGCTACAGCTAGCCAACGCCTTTGCCACGTTCGCCAACGGCGGAGTGCGGTTCGCTCCGAACGTGGTCGACCGAGTGACGGGTCGCGACGGCACGGTGGTTCGGGTGTTCGGGCCACGAGCGCTGTCTACTGTTGACATCCGGCCCCCTTTCCAGAACCGGGTACTACAGGGTTTGACCGGGGTCACGGCTGACGAGGAGGGGACGGCGTACTGGGCGTTCAACTCCGAGTCCACTGACGGCGTGTACTTCCCACTAGAGGAGTTTTCGGTCGCCGGCAAGACGGGGACTGCGGAGGTGCGCGGGAAGGCCGACACTTCCATCTTCGCGGCGTTCGGTCCCGTAGAGGCCCCGACCCACACTCTGGTGGCCATACTTGAGGAGTCGGGCTTCGGATCCAGCGTGGCCGCGCCGCTGGCTGCTCGAGTGCTCGAGAAGGTATTCAAGGGCACAGTGCCCGAGGCGCCACTGGCAGCCGAGCGCTACGCCCGGTCGGCTGCCCTCCCGCTATGCGTCGCGTGGCACCAGTGGCGGTCCGGGGACACTTTGGCTCGGTTGGAGGCGGCCGATCCCTCGTCAGCCGAGGCTGGTGGCCCGGTTTTGGATGCCTCGGGGCGGGTGGTGGTCCGAGGTATTCAAGTGGACTGCGAGCACCTGATCGAAGAGGTGCTCGACGTGTTCGAGGTCGTGTCCACAGGGGAGGGAACGGGCTGATGGTCGACTTTCGGCGCCCCGACTACGACACGCCGCGGGTACTACGCCACGTTGACCTCATGCTCCCGGTGCTGGCACTGGTGACAGCGGGCATTGGGGTACTGATGGTCTATTCAGCGACTCGTGGCCCGGCTACCGACCTACGCCCCGCGGAAACGTTCTTCTTCGGTCGCCAGGTCCGGATGGTTGGCGTTGGGGCAGTGGCGATGGCCCTGGCGGCCTGGTTCGGGCACAGGCGACTCGAGCGGATGATCTGGCTGGTCCATGGCGTCACGCTGGTGGCGTTGGCCGCTGTACTGGTGTTCGGCAACGAGGTGAAGGGATCTCGGTCCTGGTTCCAGGTGGCCGATAACCAATTCCAGCCCTCTGAACTAGGGAAGGTGGCTCTCATCGTGGTTCTGGCCGCCTGGTTGGGTCGCACCGAGACGCCAACGATACCCCGAGCGCTGATGACCGTCCTTTTGGCGGCTGGACCGGTGGTCCTCATCGTGCTCCAGCCAGACCTAGGGACAGTGCTGGTCTACGGAGCCATCGTGGCGGGCATGGTTTTTGTAGGGGGATTGAAGGGCCGACACTTGTTGATCCTTGGTCTACTGCTGGTCAGCGGAGTGGTGCTGGTCCTCGAGTCCGAGGTACTGGAGGATTACCAGGTACGGCGTCTGCTGGTGTTCGTCGACGAGGAGACGAACACGGCGGCCAGTTACAACCTCGAACAGGCCGAAGTGGCCATCGGCAACGGTGGCTTGACCGGTCGAGGGCTCTTCCAGGGAACGCAGAACAATTCGGCACTGGTGCCCGAGCAGCAGACCGACTTCATCTTCACCGTGGTGGCCGAGGAGACAGGCTTTGTGGGCAGTTCGGTGGTGTTGGGGCTGGTAGGCCTGCTGTTGTTGCGGGTGTGGAGGATCGGCCAGATGGCCGATGACCGGTTCGGAATGCTGCTCTCGGCTGGAGTTTTCTCGATGGTCTCCTTCCAGGTGTTCCAGAGCGTGGGGATGTCCACTGGAATCATGCCCATCACCGGAATTCCCTTCCCATTGGTCAGTTACGGGGGATCATCACTCTTGGCCAACTGCCTGGCGCTCGGGCTGGTTCAGAGCGTCCACATGAGACGCCACGAGGCGATAGGTCGACGGCCTGAGCCCCCGAGGCGGGACCAGCGCGCTTGATCGGTACGCTGGTCTAATCATGAGTTCGCTTTGGCCCGAACTCGAGCGTGTCCTCGGTGAGGTCCAGAAACCGGCCCGCTACATCGGCTGTGAGGACGGGATGACCGTTCCCGACCACCATCCGGGCGCAGTGGCCTGGCTTCTGCTCTACCCGGACACCTACGAGATCGGCCTTCCCAACCAGGGTCTCCAGATCCTGTATGAAATCCTCAACGAACGGCCCGATGCGGTGGCTGAGCGGAGCTATGCCCCGTGGACGGATCTGGCGGAGGTATTGCGCCGCGAGGGTCTGCCCCTGTTCTCAGTGGATACCCATCGGGCGGCACGGGACTTTGACGTGCTGGCCTTCAACCTGTCGGCTGAGCTGGTCTACACCAACGTACTGGAGTGTCTGGACCTGGCCGGTATCCCGATCCGAACTGCCCATCGCACCGACGACGATCCACTGGTTCTCGTAGGGGGCCACTGTGCATACAACCCGGAACCCGTGGCCGACTTCGTGGACGCAGCGGTGCTGGGCGATGGTGAGGAGGTTGTCGGCGAAATCACCGAAATGCTGGCCGCATGGAAGACCGAGGGAGGGGGAACTCGTGTTGACCTGCACCGGCGCCTTGCCACCATTACCGGGGTTTATGTCCCGTCCCTCTACGAAGTGACCTTCGGCGACGGGCGCCTCCATGGAGTTCGGGCGTCGTCGGAGGCGGTCGAAGTGGTGGAGAAGCGCACCGTGGCCGACCTGGCGGACTGGCCCTATCCGAAACAGCAGCTGGTGCCGTTAACCGAGGTGGTCCACGACCGCTTGAACGTCGAGGTGTTTCGGGGCTGCACCCGTGGATGCCGGTTCTGCCAGGCGGGGATGATCACCCGGCCTGTCCGCGAACGGCCGGCCGCCCAGGTGCGGACCATGGTCGCCGAAGGTCTGAAACGTACCGGCTACGACGAAGTGGCCCTGACCTCGCTGTCCACGGCGGACTTCAGCGGCATCGAACAGGTGGTAGCTGAGACAGTGGCCGACGACGCCTGCGGGCAGGTCTCGGTTTCGCTTCCCAGTCTCCGGGTGGACGCCTTCACCGTCGGCATCGCAGCCGAGATCCAGAAGGCGCGCCGGACCGGACTGACCTTCGCTCCCGAGGCTGGCTCTTGGCGTATGCGTCAGGTCATCAACAAGCTGATCCGCGAAGAGGACCTCTACGCGGCAGTCGAGTCTGCCTACTCGCAGGGATGGCGACGGGTGAAGCTGTACTTCCTGACGGGACTACCCACCGAGACAGACCAGGACACGCTGGGCATCCTCGAGATGGCCCGGCGGTGTGTCGAGGTCGGTCGCCAGCACCTGCGGAACCCATCGGTGACGGTGTCGGTCGGCGGGTTCGTGCCCAAACCATTCACGCCATTCCAGTGGTTCGGCCAGAACACCGAGGCCGAGCTACGGCGCAAGGTCGGCGTGCTGCGTGATGAGCTAAAACGCGACACCAAGGGCTATCGGGGCGTGCAACTCAAGTGGCACGATCCTCGGGCCACCGCCATTGAGGGCCTGTTGAGTCGCGGGGACCGTCGAGTAGGTGCTGTGGTGGAAGACGTTTGGCGTTCCGGAGGGGTGTTCCAGGAATGGAGTGAACATTTCTCACTTGAACTCTGGACCGCAGCACTGGAACGTCACGGCCTGACGCTTGAGGAGATGGTGTACCGCCACCGGACCGAAGACGAGGCCTTTGCCTGGGATCACCTCTCGGCTGGCTTGCACCGTGACTTCCTCTGGCAGGACTGGCGTGATGCCCTTGAAGCGGTGGGTCTCGAGGACTGCCGGTGGACCCCCTGCTATGACTGTGGCGCCTGCACCGGCTACGGAATAGAGCACGTGGTGGCCTCCGCTACGCCGCCGGCAGGCGGAAGTCAGGGGACCGGACAGGACCTAGCTAACGGAGGGGAAGTTCCGGTGCTGTTGACAGCGCGACCCGAGCAGCGTCAGCCGGTCCCGGCGGGGGGTGGATGATGCGAATCCGGATCCGCTTTCACAAGAAGGGGAAGATACGGTTCACCAGCCATCGGGACGTGGCCCGGATCTGGGAACGTGCCTTTCGGCGCGCAGGGATCGCTGTGGCCTACAGCCAGGGCTTTTCGCCGCGGCAGAAGTTGTCGTTCGGGCTGGCACTCTCGACTGGTCACGAGTCCGAAGCCGAATTCCTCGACGTGGAGTTAGTGGATGACCGTTATCGGGGCCAGAAGACCTGGGAGGCCGACGGGGATGTCAGTCCAGCGACGGAGGTGTTGGAGTCGCTGAATGCCGTGCTTCCCGTCGGAATGGACGTAGTGGCCGTAGCGCCCATCGAAAAGGGCGATTCGCTACAGCAGGCCGTAGTGGCCTGTACCTGGTCGATGGATGTCGACGACATCGGTCGTGCGGATGCCGAGGCTTGGGTGGCCGATGTGCTGTCCCGTGCCGAGATCGTCGTCGAACGCGAGCGGAAGGGCAAGCCGGTCATCGAGGACCTGCGGCCCCACGTGCACGCGCTCGGCGTCACCGGGACTACGGAGACCGGGGTTCGGCTGACCGCCGACCTGGGTACCCAGCCCCGGGCACTCAGGCCGACAGAACTCCTGGCGGCGGTGGATCCGCCGCTGGTGGCCCGGTCTGTGTGCAGGATGAACCAATGGACGTCGCAGGGAACCGACCGCGAGGAGCCGTTGATGGCCCCGGTTGCCCCTGCCCCGCTGGCGAAGGTGCCGGCGTGATGAGAAGGGAACACACCTATGAGCGAGAACGATGGGGCCCGCACAGCCGGGTCAGGAGACACCGGATCGACTGATTCCGGAATACTGACTGGTGACAGTCATCCTGCACCAGGTGCAGGGGGGCGTAAGCCCCAGATCGGTGACAGCCGCCCAGCACCCGACTCACGGGGGCCCAAGCCTCAGATCGGTGACAGCCGGCCGGCACCTAACGCCGGTTCGACTGGCGGCAATCAAGGCGGCAACCAGGGAGGAGGCGGCGGCGAGTCGGGTTCGAACTCAGGCCGTCGGCGTCGACGTCGGCGCGGAGGTCGTGGCCGGGGTCAGGCCGGTGGCAACCAGGGCCAACAGTCGGGGAGTGGCCAAGGCGGCCAGCGGGGCAGGAACCGGCCCGTGGAGGCGGTTACCGACGATGCTCCCGTGGAGCTTGACGCGGACACCCTCAAGAGCCGCCGTGGCCGGGAGCGCCGAGGCAAGCCCATTGGCCGTTACATGATGTGCGTCAGCGTTAGTGATGGGATCACCCAGATCGCCGTGCTCGAGGGCAGACAACTCATCGAGCACTACCTCTCCCGGCCCGCTGACGATGTATCAGAGATCCACGGCAACGTGTACCTGTCCAAGGTCCAAAACGTCCTTCCCGGGATGGAGGCCGCCTTTGTGGACATCGGAACCCCGAAGAACGCCGTGCTCTACCGGGGTGACCTCCAGTACGACGAGAAGGAGTTCGGAGGCAAGGGGCGACCCCGTATCGAACAGGTCCTAAGGTCCCGCCAGACCATCCTTGCCCAGGTCACCAAGAATCCGATCGCCCACAAGGGGGCCCGTCTCACCCAAGAGGTGTCGCTTCCCGGACGCTTCGTGGTTCTGGTGCCCAACAGCTCTACGTACGGAATCTCCAAGCGACTCCCGGAGTCCGAGCGCAAGCGTCTCCGTAATGTTTTGGATCGGGTGAAGCCCAAGCAGCACGGGGTCATCGTGCGCACGGCAGCCGAGAACATCACCAAGGAAGAGATCGAGCGCGACGTGCGTCGACTCCTGACCCAGTGGGATGAGATCGAGAACCTAGCCGGCCGTTCCCAGGCCCCCAGCCTTCTTTACCGCGAGCCTGAGATGGCTTTCCGTTTCATCCGGGAGGAGTTCAACAAGGACTTCCGAGGCGTGGTGATTGATGACCCGGACATGTTCAACCGGGTTCGAACCTACGTGGAGAGTATGAACCCGGCCCTCGTTGACCGGATCTCGTACCACGATCCGGAGACCGAATCGCTGCCGTTGTTCGAGCGCCACCACGTGCACGAACAGCTGCGCAAGGCGCTGGACCGCAAGGTCTGGTTGCCGTCTGGCGGGTCGCTCATCATCGAGCACACCGAGGCCCTGACGGTCATTGACGTCAATACGGGCAAGAACGTGGGCCGCTCCAGCCTCGAGGAGACGGTGTTCCGCAACAATTTGGAGGCGGCCGAAGAGATTGCCCGCCAACTGCGCCTTCGAGACATCGGCGGCATCATCGTGATCGATTTCGTTGACATGGAGGTCAAGGCCAATCGTCAGGAGGTGGCCACTACGTTGCGAGACGCACTGGCCCGGGACAAGACCCGAACTCAGGTGTTTGACATATCCGACCTGGGCCTCGTGGAGATGACCCGTAAGCGCATCGGTGAGGGACTCCTCGAATCGTTCGCCAACGCGTGCGACGACTGCGGCGGCCGAGGGGTCAATCTGGACGACGACCTCCTGGCCGGCTCCGGTCGAGCCGGGCGACGATAAACATGGGATCGATCAGAATCGGGGCAGTCGATGGCGACTACCGGCGCCAATCGCTGCCTCGAGGTGACCTGTGGGCCGGTGCGGCCCCCATTGCTCACCGGTAGCCTGTACCCACTATGTACGCAGTGATTGCAACGGGTGGAAAGCAATACCGGGTCGAAGAGGGACAACGTGTCCTCGTCGAGCGCCTGGGATCAGTAGACAACGAGGTCGAACTGCGGCCGGTAATGGTCGTCGACGGTGACGACGTTCTGGCCACTCCAGAGGCCCTATCCGGCGCGAGCGTGTCCGCTCGTATCGTCGGTGATGCCAAGGGACCGAAGATCCGTGGCTTCACATACAAGAACAAGAGCAACCAGCGTCGCCGGTGGGGACACCGTCAGCACCTGGCCGAGATCGAGATCACCGGAATCACGAGGGGCTGACGGAATGTCAAAGACCAAGGGTGGCGGGTCGACCCGCAACGGCCGCGACTCCAACGCACAGCGCCTGGGCGTCAAGGTCTACGACGGTGGCCAGGTGACCGCTGGCAGCATCATCATCCGCCAGAGGGGCACCAAGTTCCACGCCGGTGAGAATGTGGGTCGCGGGGGCGACGACACGCTGTTCGCTACGGCTGATGGCCGGGTCAAGTTCGGTCGCCGCGGTGGCCGCAAACTCGTCGACATCATCACCGACTGACCAACCCACCTCCGGAGTTCCCGGTGGCTGGGTCACGACACACCGTTTCGGTGGTGGGTCGTTCTGCTTCTCGGCCTAGTTCCTAACCCAGGTCCAGGGACGGGTCCAGTGTGGGTGTCAGTCCAGATCCAGTCCGTCGGGTAACTGTTGCGGGGCCCAGCCGAGCAGGTCGAGACCAGACCGACAGGCGAACCGGTCGGTCATACCGCCCACGTAGCGCACTGCGGCGTGGATCATCAAGGGACTGCCGGTCATATCGTCCCTGTCCGGCCCGTCGCTGATGTCCTCTACTGCGCTGAGTGGGAGCTCGCCGGGGTTGGCGACAAAATGGTCCACGAGAGCTCGGAGGAGGTCGACCACCCGTCTGGCCTGAGTGAGAGACTCTGGCCTCAGGTAGATCCGCTCGTAATCAAAGGACCGGAAGCCGGCGAGGGCCTCCGCAGTATCGGAATCCATTCCGATGTGACCTGAAGCCGTCGAGGCAGATACGACTCCGTCGATGAAGGTGGCCAACTGTTCCCGACGGGTGGTCCCGCAGCGTTGGACGACTCCAGTCGGGAGGTCATTGGCGGTCACGATCCCTGCATGAACGGCATCCTCGAAGTCATGGCAGACGTAGGCGATCCGGTCGGCCCAACTCACGACCTCTCCCTCGGGGGTATCCGGAGCGGGTCGAGACCAAGAATGGTTCCGGATCCCGTCGAGGGTCTGGGCGCACAGGTTCAATGGAGCCAGCGTCACATCAGCCCCCCACTGGGCATGGTCATACCCGCCGTCCACATAGGGCGACAGGGCGTCTTCGCTGGCGTGGCCTCCTGGACCGTGGCCGCAGTCATGGCCAAGGGCAATGGCTTCGGCCAGGGCGACGTTCAGTCCGAGGCGGGTGGCAATAGCCCTCGACACCTGGGCTACCTCCAAAGCATGGGTCAGGCGGGACCGTTGGTGGTCCTCGGGGAAGACGAACACCTGGGTCTTGCCGGCGAGACGCCGAAAGGCCGTGGAGTGCAGGATCCGATCCCGGTCCCGCTCAAAGCAGGTCCGAAATCGGTCCGGCGCCTCCCGGATCGCCCGGTCGCCACCAC
The DNA here is from genome assembly GCA_002714485.1 of Acidimicrobiaceae bacterium. Lineage (GTDB taxonomy): Bacteria > Actinomycetota > Acidimicrobiia > Acidimicrobiales > MedAcidi-G1 > UBA9410. Next base: position 12,337 of record PAXM01000036.1, on the reverse strand, counting down.
CGTCGCTTCGGGTGGCGCCCTCGGTCAGAGGAAGGTGGTGGCCCGCATCACGCTCCGGCCGGGCGTGCGTGGACACCTCGCCGATGGTGGCACGGCTGTCGTGATGGGCGGTCCGGAGGTCACCACCCCGGTCCGATCCATGCCCATCCATGGTCGAGGCCCAGATTCGAGCTCGCTCCGTTTCCCCCTGACTATTCATCGACCCACCCTACGGAGACGGAATACGGGCCCGTGGCGCGAAGCGACCCTCAGTAGGATCCGATCCATGTCCCAGGGTTCGGGGTCGCAGTTCGTCGACGAGTGTGGACTAAACGTCCACGGTGGGGATGGGGGCGCGGGAGCAGTGTCATTCCGCCGTGAAGCCCACGTTCCCAAGGGTGGTCCCGACGGTGGCGACGGTGGCAGCGGAGGCAATGTGTGGCTGGAAGCCGACCACAACGTTGCCTCCCTGTTGGCCTTCCGGGATCATCCTCACCGTCGAGCAGGAGATGGTGCGCACGGATCGGGAGGGAAACGTCACGGCAGAGCCGCCGAAGACGTGGTGGTCAAGGTCCCCGAGGGCACTACGGTGCACGACCTCTACTCGGGCGAAGTACTGGCTGACCTTTTACAACATGGTGACCGCTGGTTGGGTGCAGAGGCGGGCCACGGCGGTCGCGGCAACGCCAAGTTCCTGAGTAACCGGCGTCGGGCCCCGTCGTTTGCTGAACAGGGCGAGGTGGGTGAAGAGCGCTGGCTACGTCTCGAACTCAGGCTGATGGCCGACGTGGCCCTAGTGGGGTTCCCCAACGTGGGCAAGAGCACTCTCATTTCAAGGATCTCAGCAGCCAAACCGAGGATCGCTGACTATCCATTTACCACTCTGGAACCGAATCTTGGGGTTGTGAACCCCGACGGTCGCCCCGGGTTCGTAGTCGCTGACATNCCTGGCTTGATCAAGGGGGCCAGCGAAGGGCGGGGTCTGGGCCACCAGTTCCTCCGCCACGTCGAACGAGCCCGGGTGTTACTCGTCCTCTTGGACCTGGCGCCCAACGCACTGGACAACCCGAGACGCCAACTGGAGGTCCTGCTGGGCGAGTTGGGTGCCTACCAGCCGGACCTACTGGACCGACCTCGACTAGTAATCGGTTCACGGGCTGACGTGGCTGAGCCATCCACCATCGGGGCGCTTCCCCCTGATGCCGGGTCGTCCATCTCGGCGATAACGGGCGAGGGACTGGATGGCCTCGTCCATGCACTGGCTGACCTGGTGGTTCAGGCTCGGGAGGCACCGATGGAACGGCCGGCGATAGTCGTGCACCGGCCCGCCACCGAGGATGTAACCGTGGAACGCGGCGAGGATGGCACATGGGAGGTAGCCGACCGACGGGTAGCCAGGGTGGTAAATCTGAACGATCTAACTAACCCCGATGCGCTGGACTATCTGCAGGACCGTCTGAAGCGCATGGGGGTGAACCGAGCCTTGTCCCGGGCTGGGGTACGTGACGGGGAACCGGTGCGCATCGGTCGCCTCGAGTTCACCTACGAACAGGATTGACAGATGGCTGGACGACACGACACCGTCGTGGTCAAGATTGGAACCTCGTCAATCACAGACGACGAGGGGGTCATAGACCGCGCTTCGGTTGGGCGCCTCTGCGATGGCGTGGCTGCGCTTCGAACCTCTGGCCGGCGGGTCGTAGTCGTGACTTCCGGGGCCATTGCCGCAGGGCTNCCCGAGTTGGGCCTNGGAGGCTCACGCCGCCCCAAGGANGCCGTAACCCTCCAAGCCGTCTCAGCTGTCGGTCAAGGAGGCCTGATTCGCACCTACCGGGAGGAACTGGGTCGGCACGATTTGATAGCCGGACAGGTACTGCTGGCGCCACTCGATTTTTTCGTACGAGCCCAGTACCTACACGCCCGAGGAACNCTGACCCGGCTACTTGACCTCGGAGTGGTGCCGGTAGTCAATGAGAACGACGCCATTGCAGATGACGAAATCCGGTTCGGNGACAACGACCGTATNGCCGCTCTAGTAGCNCACCTNGTTGAGGCGTCGACGCTCGTGCTGTTGACCGACATGCCGGGACTACTCACTGCCGACCCCCGGCTGGACGCCGGTGCTTCCCTCATCGAGGAGATCGTGGAGATCGATCAAGAACTTGAGAGTTTCGCCGGATCAAGCGCATCAGTTCGGGGTAGCGGCGGCATGGCCTCGAAGTTGGCGGCTGCCAAAATCGCCAGTTGGTCCGGGGTGCGAACGGTCATCGCCGACGCCACGCGCGACGGGGTGATGGTCGACGCATGTGACGGTACGGCCGGTGTGGGAACGGTGATTCGTCCGCGCGAAGCCAACCTTGGCGCCCGGCGTCTGTGGATCGCCTTCGCCGTGGGGTCTTCTGGTCGGGTAACCGTCGANGCCGGTGCCCGCCGGGCGCTTGAGGAACGGCGGGTGTCACTCCTCCCAGCCGGAGTAGTCGCTGTGGACGGAACCTACGAGGCGGGATCAGCCGTCGAGGTCTGCGATCCCTCTGGTTCAGTGTTCGCCAAGGGAATCGTGCGACACGATTCGGTGATGCTCCGGGCCAATGCCGGCCGCCGNACCGGAGACCTGCCCGACGGGATGTCTCACGAGGCCATCCACGCTGACGACTTGGTAGTCCTGCCCTAACAGGAGGGTGTCGTCCCTGCCTGCGCNGGGTAGATGTCAGCGNCGNAGGAGTCGTCGGGCGGCGNCCCTGAGGGCGTCCAGNAGGTCGTGGGCCTCNGACACCCCGATGGCAGCGGCCACGGTCACGTAGACGGTGCCAGCCGTCACGAGGGAGATCGGGGCGGTCGCCACGTCGGGNAGTGAGTNGGTNAGCCAGTGNACNGNCACAGCCGCGACCACGGCNGCTGCNACCGGTGAAACCAGGGGTCCCATCACCGANGAGGGNCCGCTCGTTACTCCGAGGGCNCCTCTTGTGCGACGGGCCAGCAGCAGGAGTTCGATCCAGGCGGCGATCGCAGAACCCAGGGCGAGACCTACAGCCCCAAGGTGTGGATCCGGCGATCCGGAGCGGATGCCCTGGCCAAGTGGCCCGAACCAGCCGTGGTCACCAATAGTNAACAGATCNCCGGCGTGCACGGTGACGCGGTCCAGTGGGAACATGAGGACCAAGCCGACCACNGCAGCCAGACCAACNCGCGCNGCGGCGATCCGAGCCGGACCGGCTGTGTCGCCCATCGCGAACAAGGTGTTCTGGTGGATGCGCGAGGACGCGGTGGCCGGTAACCCAATGGCGTATGCCCCCAACACAAGGGCAACAGCACGGGCATCGTCACCGTCAAAGGCTCCCCAGCCGAAGAGTGCGCCGACGATGGGTTCTCCCAGTACCAAAAACGCCACCGTCGAAAAGGCCACGAAGAAGGCCGTTCGTCTGCGGGCCAGCAGAGAGGTGGCGGCCAATTCGGATGGAGTGCTACGAGACATCTCGGGTAGGGAAGCCGCCGCAACGCTGGTGGCGAACAGGGCGACAGGGAGGCCATAGAGCATCTGGGCCGAGAGCAGGCCGGCTACCGCTCCCGTGGCCAGCAATGAGGCCAGCATCAGATCCAGGTACCCGGACAGTTGGAGNACACCCCGTCCGAGAACGGCCGGGCCGAAGCGGCGACGGACGTCGGCCACCGACCGATCCCCGCGGCCCAGGGTCCGCCCTATCCATGGTCGAAGTTCTGGGGCGAGACGNCGAACAGCCACCGCCTGCACNCCAAACTGGAGGGCACCTCCGGCGACNAGTCCCCAGGCCAGACCGGTGGCCGCNCGNGAGGGNGACCAGTCTCCGACCAGGGCGGTGACCAAAACGGCGATCTGNGCCACATTCCAGAGCACGGGAGCTACGTACGGCAGGAAGAANCGGCCGTGNCTGTTGAGNACGCCCAGGCACCATGCGGAGAGNACCAGCAGTCCGANGCCGGCTGTNGTGATACGTATGAGATCGACGGTCAGGTCGAGGCGTCGCCCATCGAACCCAGGAGCCAGCACGGTGGCCAGGGGTCGGGCGGCGACCATGGCCACGACNACCAGGAGGCCGGCTACGGCGGTAAGCAGACCTGCAACCGCGGCAGCGACCCGACCGGCCTCCTCGCGACGGCCTTCACCAAGGAGGCGACTGTAGACGGGGATGAATGATGCCGAGAGGGAGCCCTCACCCAGCAGGTTCTGGAGCAGGTTCGGTATACGGAGCGCGGCGGCGAAGGCATCGGCGGCCGGCCCGAGGGCCAGGACCGACCGGAGTAGCGACTCGCGGAGCANGCCGGTCAGCCGGGAAAGCAGTATGCCGCCGGCTACTGCGGTCGATGCACGGGCGCCCGACGGGTGCACCCTCGGGTCCATAGCCATTCGATCCACGGTAGGCGATGGCTAACCTCCACCGGATGCAGCATGCACCCTCCGGGCACGGTCCCGACTCGTCGATTCCCGACCTGGCCCGCCGGGCCAAGCTCGCCGCTCCCGCACTTGGCCTTGCCGACACGACCACCAAGGACTCCGCCCTCAGGGCAGCAGCCNACCGACTAGAGGCTGATATGGCGGACATATTGGCGGCCAATGTCGACGACCTGGCCCGCGGTAGGGCTGACGGCATGGCCACCGGAGTGCTGGACCGCCTCCGTCTCGACGAGGGCCGTGTAGTCGGTATGGCCTCGGGACTCCGTCAGGTGGCCGACCTGGATGATCCAGTNGGTCAAACGACGGCAGAGTGGACTCGTCCCAATGGCCTACACATGTCAAAGGTGAGGGTGCCGCTAGGGGTGGTGGCCATCATCTATGAGAATCGCCCGAACGTGACCAGCGACGCCTTCGGCCTATGTCTGAAGTCGGGCAACGTGGCCTTCCTCCGTGGATCNTCGGGGGCNCTGACCTCCAACCGAACCATCGCCACGAGCATCCGCGCTGCACTGGTTGATGCCGGCCTTCCGGCTGATGCACTGGTGCTGGTCGAAGACGGNAGTCGTCNGGCAGCAGTGGAGTTCATGCAGCAACGGGNCTTCGTGGACTGTCTCATNCCCCGGGGTGGCCCGTCGTTGATACGTTCGATCCTGGAAAATGCCACGGTGCCCTATGTGATCGACGGTGACGGCAACTGCCACGTGTACGTGGACGAGGCCGCTGATTTGGCCATGGCTACTGACATCATCGTGAATGCCAAGACCCAGCGCCCGTCGGTCTGCAACGCGGCAGAGAGCCTGGTGGTGCACTCCGCGGTGGTTGACCGCTTCCTCCCGATGGCCGTGGCNGCCTTGGTCGGCGTCGAGTTGGTGGGAGATGAGCGGGCCCGTGCCGTGGTGCCCACCATGGGTGAGGCGGTCGAGGACGANTGGTCGACAGAGTACGGCGANCTCAAACTCTCGGTCCGGGTCGTCGACGATCTGGACGAGGCNATCACCCACGTCAACGAGACCGGTTCAGGCCACAGTGAGGCCATCGTGACAACCGATNAGATCGCGGCGGCCCGGTTCACCAACGAAGTTGATGCCGCTGCCGTGCTGGTCAACGCGTCCACNCGCTTCGTGGACGGTGAGGAGTTCGGGTTCGGAGCCGAGATCGGCATCAGTACGCAGAAACTCCACGCTCGGGGTCCGATGGGCCTCGAACAGTTGACCACCGAGAAGTACGTCATTCGCGGGGATGGTCAGACGCGGAACTGACTCCGGGGCGGGCCTGATGGCGGACCGAAAGTGACCGCTCGGTAGCCTCCCTGCATGACCTCCCACCACGTTCAGTTCACCGATCTGGACGGGGTACGCAACGCCCTGGCCGACGCTGACTACCTCGCCGACGCCGGTATTGCTGGCATCGTGTACCTAGCCGAGCGACTGGGTAAGCCCATCTTGGTGGAAGGTCCTGCAGGTACCGGCAAGACCCAGTTGGCCAAGAGCGTGTCTGAGATCACCGGATCCCGACTTATCCGGCTGCAGTGNTACGAGGGACTCGACGAGTCCAAGGCTCTTTACGAGTGGAACTACAAGAAGCAACTTCTTCGCATTCAGACNGAAGGCTCGGATGCGGCNTGGAACGANGTTGANGACGACCTGTTCTCCGAAGATTTCCTGTTNACCAGGCCTCTACTGGAGGCCATNCGGGCCGAGGACCGCGTGGTCCTTCTGATCGACGAGGTGGACCGGGTCGAGGTCGAGACTGAGGCGTTGCTGCTGGAGATCCTGTCGGAGTACCAGGTGTCAATTCCNGAATTGGGCACNGTGCAAGCCACACAGATCCCGATGGTGTTCTTGACGTCCAACGGTACCCGGGAGCTCTCCGAGGCGCTGAAGCGGCGCTGCCTCTACCTCTACATCGACTATCCGGATCTCGAACGGGAGCGCCAGATCGTCACGGCGAAGGTGCCTGGGATCGACGCCAACCTGGCCGACCAGGTAGCCCGTATCGTCCGGTCCGTTCGCCAGCTCGACCTCAAGAAGGATCCTTCGGTATCCGAGACACTTGACTGGGCCCGGACCTTGGTGCTCNTNGGGGTCAAGCAGATCGACGCCGAGGTGGCCACCGAGACAGCGAACGTCCTGCTGAAGTANCGNACCGANATNGAAAAGGCAGTCAAGGAGTTCGCCGACAACCCCGACGAACTGGTCGATTCGGCGAGCTGACGACCCGATCGACCGAGGTACCCGTCGCGTGACCCTCACCGACCAGCCGGCGATCCCCGGCAAGCCNCAGGCTNACAGGCCCCTGCTGGACCTGATCAGCGGCTTNATTGAGGAGCTTCGCAACGCCGGATTGCCAGTCAGCCTGACTGAGAACCTCGACGCCATGGAGGCTGTGACCCACATCCCCTTGGAGGATCGGGAGGCGTTCAAGTACGCCCTCGGGGCGACATTGGTGAAGAACCACAGCCATTGGCGGGCCTTCGAGGTGGTGTTCGAGGTCTANTTCTCGCTACGGGGACCCGAGTACGAGATNTNGGANGGTGNTGCGNTCGANGNTGGAGAGGAGCAGCCNCAGATGCCCGGCGACGGGCAGGCGAGCGGCGGAGGAGGCGGCGGCATGTCGGCGCTTACTCCGGAACAACTGGCCGAGATGCTTTTNAAGGCGCTCATGGGNGGCGACGACGCCATGCTGCGGGCCCTGGCTCGACAGGCGGTTATGCGTTTCGCCGGAATGGAACCAGGCCGGCCGGTAGGCGGTACGTACTATCTGTACCGGACGCTGCGGAATCTGGACCTGGACGGAATGTTGGACCGGCTGATGGAAGCCGCTCGTGCCGAGGCTCCCGAGGACCTGTCACCGCTTGAAGAGCGCCTGGAACGGGACGAGTTCAACGATCGGATGGACGGTCTCAAACAGGAGATTGAGGCTGAGATCCNGCGNCGCCTCGTGGCCGATCGGGGCGTGGAGGCCATGGCCAAGACGCTGCGCAAGCCTCTTCCCGAAGACGTCGACTTCATGCACGCCTCGCGAGAGGAGATGGCCAACCTGCGAAAGGCCATCTACCCGTTGACCCGCAAGCTGGCTGTGCGCCTAGCCCGCAAACGGCGCCACGGGCGGAAGGGACCCCTGGACTTCCGCAACACCATGCGCCACTCGTTGAGTTATGGCGGCGTCCCGGCCGAGCCGAAGTTTAAGTTTCCCCGCCCGGCAAAGCCCGAAATCATGGTGGTGGCTGATATCTCGGGGTCGGTGGCTGCCTTCGCCCGCTTCACCCTGCATCTCGTCTATGCCATCAGCGGCCAGTTCTCCAAGGTTCGGTCATTCGTCTTCATCGACGGCCTAGACGAGGTCACCCGCTTTTTCGAGGGAGTGGAGGACATTGGAGAGGCCGTGCATCGAGTCAATACCGAGGCCGATGTGGTCTGGGTCGACGGGCACTCCGATTACGGCCACGCCTTCGGGGTGTTCTGGGAGAAGTANGGCAAGGAGGTCGGGCCCAAGACCACGGTCCTGATCCTTGGCGATGCCCGGAACAACTACCACGCCTCACAGTCGTGGATCGTCAAGGAACTCAAACATCGGGCCCGCAAAGTGTTCTGGCTGAACCCGGAACCAAAGGCCTACTGGGATACCGGCGACTCGATCGTCGGGGAGTACGGCACTTGGTGCGAGGGCGTGCACGAGGTGCGCAACCTCCGCCAACTCGAGGCCTTTGTGGAGAAGTTGGTCTGACCTGGCCCGGCCCCGTTGAATTAGTGGGCGCTGTTGCGGAGCAACTCTGCGACCCGGAAGGCGAGGTCCACGCTTTGGCTACCGTTGAGCCGAGGGTCGCACATGGTCTCATAACGGTTGCCGAGGTCAGCGGTCACCACTTCGGCACCTCCCCCCAAGCACTCGGTGACATCGTCACCGGTGAGTTCCAGGTGCACGCCGCCAGGATGGGTGCCGGTGAAACGGTGGGCGGCGAAGAAGCCGGAGACCTCGGCCAGCACGTCTTCGAAGTGCCGGGTCTTGCGACCGTCGTCGGCAGTGAAGGTATTTCCGTGCATAGGGTCGCACACCCAGACCACCGGGTGACCCGCATCCGCGACCGCTGACAGCAGNGGAGGGAGNCNGTCAACCACCTTGGTGGCACCCATGCGGGTGACCAGGGTGAGCCGTCCNGGGATACGGGCGGGGTTCAACGTCTCGCAGAGGGCAAGGACTTCGTCGGTCGTGGCTGTCGGCCCAACCTTGCAACCCAGCGGGTTGGCCACACCACGGAGGAACTCCACGTGGGCGCCGTCCACTTGGCGGGTTCGTTCACCGATCCAGAGCATGTGGGCCGAACAGTCCACCCAGTCGCCGGTCAGCGAGTCGCGGCGGGTCAGGGCTTCCTCGTAGTCGAGCAGGAGGGCTTCATGGCTGGTGTAGAAGTCGACNTGACGGAGNTCGGTNAGNGTTTCGCTACTGATTCCACAGGCCGACATGAATTGCACCGCGCGCTCGATCTCGCCAGCGATGGCCTCGTAACGCTGCCCTGCCGGACTGGCGGCGACGAACTCCCGGTTCCACTGATGGACACGTGCCAAGTCGGCGTATCCGCCTTTGGTGAAGGCCCGTAGCAGGTTCAGCGTGGCAGCAGCCCGGTTGTAGGCCGTCAGCAGACGATCGGGATCCGCTGTGCGATCCCCAACGGTGAAGCCGATGTCGTTGACAATGTGCCCCCGAAAGGAGGGGAGTTCCACGCCGTCTATCGTCTCGGTGTCGTTTGACCGGGGTTTGGCGAACTGCCCCGCGATTCGGCCGACTTTCACGACGGGTACACCGGTGTAGTAGGTCAGCACGACAGCCATCTGGAGAATGACACGGAGGCGATCCCTGATGGAGTCAGCGGAGGTGTCGAAGGACTCGGCACAGTCGCCGGCCTGCAGCAGGAAGGCCCGCCCGGCAGCCACGTCGCCCAGTCGTTCGGTCAGTTCTCGTGCCTCACCGGCGAATACCAACGGAGGTAACGAGGAGAGCTGCTCAAGGGCGGCCTCGTGAGCATTGCCGTCCGGCCACTGTGGCTGCTGGAGGGCGACATGGTCCCGCCATGTACGGGGGTTCCAGGCGGTTTCTTGACTTGAGGGGTTCGTGCTCACGGTGAATCAGCCTACGGGTGACTGTTCACGGGACCAGTAGGGGTTTCCCATGGGGGAACCTGATATGGATCGAAGCCAGTCGGTGGTCGGATTGGGCCCGACACCGGAGATTCAGGCGACGTCGCTGTACTCGCTGGCCCGCTCGCGCACCGTGGTTACTGCACGCTTGACTAGACGACGGGCCGCCTCGGCGGTCACGCCCAGGTCTTCGCCGACCTCGCGATAGCTGCGCTTACGGCCATCGGTGAGGCCGAAGCGCTGCTCGACGGCGTAGCGGGCCCGGTTGTCCAAGACATCCAGAAGGCTGGTGGCCATGTCGTTCTCAGCCATGGCCATCACCTGAAGCTCAGGTCCCGGGGTGGAGTCGGGGAGCAGGTCGACCAACTCGTTGCTGTCATCGTCACCGATGGTGCGATCCAGCGAAGTTGGGGTAGTCAGACGGTGCAGCCGGGCGTGTTCCTCGTCGAGCTCGTCACCGTTACCGGATACAGCTCGCAGGGCGGCCCGGAGGCTGGCCGACCTGTCGCCAGGAAGGCGAACCAGGCTGGCCTTCTGGTCCAGAGCCCGTCCGATGGCCTGGCGGATCCAGAAGGTGGCGTAGGTGGAGAACTTGAAGCCCTTGCGCCAGTCGAACTTATCGACAGCGTGCTCTAGACCGAGGTTGCCCTCCTGGATGAGGTCCAGCAGCTCCATACCGGGAGGCAGGGGGTATCGGCGGGCGACACTCACTACAAGACGGAGGTTGGATCGGATAAATCGGTCTTTGGCTCGGGCGGCGGCCCGGATGGGACGCTCGATCTCGCGGCCGGTCTCACCAGCCTCCTTACGGGCTCGGGCAGCGGCCCCAGCTTCGATGATCTGGGACAACTCTCGCTCCTCCTGGGCGTTAAGGAGGGGGACCATGCCGATCTCGTTCAGGTACTGACCAACGGAATCACTCATTTTGCTTCTCACTCGCTTGTCTTGGTCCCGGGCGGTCAGGTGACGCGCGCCGAGATGGGGCTTTCGGGGGGAGACGAACGGCTAGGACGGGTAGGTGGGCGTTTCCTGCGATTTCGTCTGACATAAAGTCAACCACACACAAGGCGTGCAGTAAAGCCATGATTTCGTGACCTCCGTCATAGGTTGTTTGCACAAAGAAGATTCGTCCTGACCTCAGTTGGCGTATTTGCAGGTCAGGCGGTATGTGCGGCGCTACTGCGGCAGCGCGAGCGGGCCCGTTGCCCTTCCAGTAGCCCGGTAGCATCGGGCCGTGGCCGGCCCCCGATCCTCTAACGGGACTCCTTCCGGATCGCGTCGGATCGGATTGCTCGGAGGAACCTTCGATCCACCTCACCACGGGCACCTGGAGGCGGCTCGCACCGCTCTGGGTGCCCTGGAGTTGGATGCCGTGGTGCTCGTTGTGGCTAACGACCCGTGGCAGAAGACGGCCGGAGGGCAGGTGGTGACGCCCGCCGAGGTGCGTCTGACCATGGTTCGGGCCGCTGCAGACGGGATGGATCGGATCGAGGTGGACGACCTGGAGATCCGTAGGGGAGGCCCCTCTTACACGGCTGACACCGTTGCCAAGTACGCCCAGCAGGGGCCTGATGACCAACTGTTCGTTTTGGTGGGCAGCGACATTGCCCCTGGACTGGACGCGTGGGCGCGTCCCGACGAGATACGTAGATATGCGACGATCGTCGTGATGGACCGTCCAGGACATATCGGAGCGCGGCCTCCGAGCGGGTGGGACTACGTGGTCCTGAAGGGAACATTTCCCGACCTGACCGGAACCGATCTCCGAGCCATGGTCGAGGCAGGCGGTACAGCGGCCGAGGCTGTCCCCGAGGTGGTTGCTCGTCTAATCGAAGACCACGACCTTTACGAGACCTGCCGGTGAATGCCGAGGGGTCCACCGGTGAACGTCGTCGACCGAGTCCGTCGCTCCCCTACGTCTGGAAGTGGGGGTTCCCGGTCTTGGCCGTCGTGCTGGCGACCTGGGGAGTCGTTCTTCTGCTCGGAGGGTTGACCACCATCCTGGATAGTCGACGGGGCGAGACGCGTGAGGCGGTAACCGATCCGTCGGCTGCTGGATTTGAGGCGTTCGTCGAGCAGACCTGGTCGATGTTGGTGGCCACCGAAGACGAATTCGGTGAGTTGGTGGAGGTCGCTGTGGTGGCAGCCAGCGACCGGTCAGGAGGCGGGGGCACGGTGCTCCTAGTCCCTGTTGAGGCCTCAATCTCTGACGGGGTGAGCGGAGTAACCGGTGAGTGTGAGGTGGCATGTCGCCTGGTGGACCAGCATCGAAATGGTGGGTTGGATGCGGTGCGAGCGGCAACCGCCATGATCCTGGACGTACAGGTCACAGGGGCGACCCTTCTGACTCCAGCCCGTTGGGAGAGTCTTGCCGGAGCGGTCGACCCCGTATCGGTGACCTTGGAGGCTGATCTCGTGGCCACCGCTGTCGACGGGACTTCGGTGGTGCGGTTCCCGGCGGGGCTGGTGGCTGTCGCTGCGGCTGACGTGGTGGACCTCCTCGGTTTTCCGTCGGCCGGCAATGACGGTTCTCTTATCCGTCTGGCTCGACAGGGGGACTGGTGGAGGGGGTGGGTCGAAGCCCTCCAGGGAGGCAACCCCAGAGATCGTCTGCCCAATCTGGAACTCGAGGTGGTCGACCTTCTGGCTACCGTTGCCCGCGGGCGGGTTCGCGTGGTGACAGGCCCATGGAGCGCCGACGAAGGGGCTCTGGTCGTCGATGCTGACCGGTTGACCGACGTAGTGGTCGAGATGTTCCCGTTCCCCATCCCGAGGGTGCCTGGACAGCGGCCGT
>PAXM01000035.1 GCA_002714485.1 Acidimicrobiaceae bacterium | reverse complement strand
ACCGGCCATGCACGGTTCCGAACTCGTAGGTCTTTTGGCCCCTCGCCACCGCCGCCCGCTCCCGTTCGTCGTGACCCGCCGAACGCTGTTCCATCATCGGGACGAAACCGTAGCCGTGGCGGCCCGTAGGCTCGGAAGCGTGCCTGAACCGCTGACCGAAGCCTGGATCGAGGCCATGGCCGAGATCGCAGCAAGCCGGACAGTGGCCGACGGGGTGTCCCTCGTCCTGGAGTACCGGGTGACCGGAGGGCCGACCTGGCATCTGGCCGTGGCCGCCGGCAAGATCCGCGTGGTTACCGGGGCGGCCGACGACCCCGACGTATCGTTCCACGCCGACTGGGCAACCGCACTTGCGATGGCCGACGGTTCTCTGGACCCGCTACGGGCCGTAATCGACGGCGATCTGCTGCTACACGGCGACCCTCGTTCGCTGGTCATGGCACGTGACCTGCTGGACGACGTGGGTGACCTCTTCGCCAACTGCTGAATCGGATTCAGGGCCCGGAACGGAACCCGGGAACCGGTTCCGGAAATATGCCCTAGATCAGGCCGAGGCTTTGGACCATCTCCCGCTCGGACTCCAGTTCGGCAACTGAGGCGTCGACCCGACCCCGGGAAAACTCGTCGAGTTCCAAGCCCTGGACGACCGACCACTGGCCGTCGCTGCATGTAGTTGGAAACCCACATAACAGACCCTCGGGCACGCCGTAACTCCCGTCGGACGCCACGCCCATGCTGACCCAGTCGCCCTCGCCAGTCCCCAGCACCCAGTCGTGAACATGACCAATGGCCGCATTGGCCGCCGACGCGGCGCTCGATGCGCCCCGGGCCTCGATGATGGCCGCTCCACGACGCTGCACGGTGGGGATGAAGTCGCTCTCCAGCCACGTCTGGTCGTCGATGACGTCCACCGCCGACCGTCCACCGACCTGGCAGTGGAACAGGTCTGGATACTGGGTTGCCGAATGGTTGCCCCAGATGGTCATCCGAGTCACATCGGTCACTGGGACCCCCGCCTTCTGGGCGACTTGGGTCATGGCTCGGTTGTGGTCCAGGCGCATCATGGCCGTAAAGCGCTCATCAGGAACGTCCGGGGCGCTGTTCATGGCAATTAGGCAGTTGGTATTGGCCGGATTGCCAACCACCAGGACCCTCAGATCGTCGGAGGCGTGATCGTTCAGAGCTCGACCCTGCACGGTGAAGATGGCCCCGTTCGCCTCCAGCAGGTCCTGACGTTCCATGCCGGCAGTTCGGGGGCGGGAGCCGACTAGCAGCGCCACATCGGTGCCCTCAAAGGCGGTGTCGGGATCGTCGCTCAGCACCATGTCGGTCAGCAGCGGAAAGGCGCAATCGTCCAGCTCCATCGCAACGCCGTCAAGGGCATCCATGGCCGGCGGGATCTCCAGCATCTGGAGGATGACCGGCTGATCGGAGCCCAGTAGAGCACCGCTGGCGATGCGGAAGACGAGGCTGTAGCCGATCTGGCCGGCAGCACCGGTGACAGCGACTCGGACGGGGTTGGCGCTCACGATGGGCTCCTGTTACTGGGGAATTCCTAGAGGAGGCTGCCAGAGCGGGCACCGCCCGGCTGCTCTCCGCAGGCTACTGACCATCCCACTAGGCGTCCGCACCATAACGGAGTGACACGCGGCTCAACCCGGAAGCAGGAATACTTCGGCCGGTCGGGTGAAGTGTGCCAGGAAGTCGGCGGGGAGCACCGGCCGATTACCGTCCTCGGCCTGGATCTGGCTGACGTAAGCCGCGATTCCGGCTCGCTTGCGGGCTAGTAGACCCCCATCGAAATCGAATCGGACCGCCCTCTGGAACGGAATCGCTGGAGCATCTGGGCGATCCCAGTTCCATGACCAGACCGGGAACGAGACCAGGGGGACGGCGGCGGCGACAGCCACGGTGATCGCCACCCGCCCGCAAGCGTCATGATCGGGGTGGCCGTCTCCCTCCCACGGGGCCAGGATCACCGCTGCACCGTCGACGAGAGGCACGAGGCGTTCAGCAAGCCGCTCTCCCCAATCGTCGACGTCCGTGGCGGCACCGAAGTCAGGCAATGAGAACCTCGTCCGGGTAGCAGTGACCCCCGCCGCCTCATAGGCCCGATCCGTCTCAGCCAGCCGTCGCTCCACTAGGTGGCGTCGCTCGCCGTCGGATAGGTGGGGGTGGGACATCTCGCCGTCGGTGGCCGCTGCCACCCGAATCTCCGTCCCGGCGTCGGATGCGGCAGCCAACGTGGCCCCGGTAGCCAGTAACTCGTCGTCGGGATGGGGGGCGACTAGCACGATCGGTCCAACCGGTGGCCAGACAGCTGGCGTTGACAGGCCGTCCACCAGCCCGTCCCATTCCGCGGCCATCCGTCCCGCCACCGGATCGATCGGGTCGTGACCCGTCATGGCGCCATCAGACTTCGTGCCGGGTCCCACCCAGCCACGAGGCGTACAGCCCGCTGTAGATGCCGCCACGGTGGACCAGTTGGTCGTGCGGCCCGGACTCGGCGATCAGACCGTCGTCAAACACCAGCACTAGGTCCGACCGCTCGGCGGTCGACAACCTGTGGGCCACGCTGACCGTGGTCCTACCGGCGGCCAGCCGCTCCATGGCTCCCTCCAGTGTGGTTTCGGTCTCCGGGTCGACGGCTGAGGTGGCCTCGTCGAGCACCAATAGGCCAGGGTCAGCTAACTGCGCTCTAGCCAGGGCCACTAGTTGGCGCTCGCCCACCGACAAGCCCTCGCCCCGTTCGCCCACCCGTGTCTGGATCCCATCGGACAACCCCTCCACCCAGGCCGTCAGGCCGAGGGCGTCGACGGCGGCGGTTACCTCGTCGTCGGTTGCCCCTACCCGTCCGTAGGCAACATTCGCAGCAATCGATGCATCAAATAAGAAGCCGTCCTGGGGCACCATCCGGATGCAGCGTCGACGATCCTCGGGGGAGACATCGCGCAGGTCCACCCCACCGACCAGGACCTGACCACCAGTGGGGTCGGCCAACCGGGCAAGGAGCCGAGCGAACGTGGTTTTCCCCGAGCCGGTCTCGCCGACGACGGCCACTGAAGCACCAGCCGCAACCTCCACGTCGATCCCATGGAGCACCCGCCCACCTGTCCGGTACTGGAACTCGACGGCCTGCATCCGCACAGCCAGTGCCCCGACCGGCAGGGGCACAGGCACCACCGGGTCGACTAGGTCCACCTCGGTGTCCAAGACGTCGAGGATCTTCCACCAACCAGCCAGCGCTGTCTGGGTCTGGTCTAAGACCTCGCCTAGTTCGCTGATGGGAGCTACTAGCAGGTTGCACAGGAATACGAACGCCACCAACTCTCCGGAGCTGACCCCCCAGGCGTCCCCCCACCACACACCGGCTCCAACCACCGCGGCAATGGCCGATACTCCGAACACATCACTCAACGGCAAGATGAGTGAGAAGTACCGGGCAGCCACCATCTGTTGGGAGAACTGGGCGTCGATGGCGTCCCTTACCCGGCGGCGCATGGGCTCACGGTGTCCGTAGGCCCGGACTACCTCCACCCCGTGGACCGATTCGGACACCACGCCGAGTGTGTCCGATACCCGGGTACGCAGCTCCTCATATGCCGTTAACTGCCGGGACTGCATCCACTTCAGAATGGGTACCAAGGGCAAATGCAACACCAGTACCACGATGGTCAGCTGCCACGAGTAGACGGCCATGATGACCAGCACGATCACGATCTGGACCGAATTGATGATCCAGGCGATGGCTCCCCACTGGGCGAACTGGGTGAGCGTCTCGACGTCGCTGGTCACCCGCGCCGTCAGCACGCCCTTCCTCGAGGCCGTGTGCTCGGCGAGGCTCAACCGATGGAGATGCTCGAAGGTCCGGACCCGCAGGCCCAGTAGAACGTCCTCAGCGGTCCGAACGAGCCGGAAGTACGTCAACTTCCCCAGTTGGATACTGCCCACCACTAGCACCGTGGCCCCTACGCACATTGCCGCCGCCCGGCCCATGTGGACCCCGTCGGAGGTAATCGATAGGTCCATCACCGCTTGGATCAAGAGGGGGATGAGCAGCTTGCCACCAGCCACCAACATGGCCATGNNGACGGTCTGGNGCATGCCCACCCGCAACTCGGGAGAAGCAGCGATGCCGCGACGGAGCACCGACATNGCACTCACCCCATCGATCCGGCGNGGGTCGGCGTCGCTCACCCGTACCCCCCGGCCTGANCCCCGACGGTCGAGTCACTGCTGGCNAGNTCATAGGCNTGNGCCAGAGCAGCGTAGGCATCCAGTTCGAGCANCTCGTCNTGGGNTCCGGAGGCAGCAATCCGGCCACCNTCTAGGAACAACACCCGGTCGGCCAGTCGGATGGTGGCCAACCGGTGGGCCACTACCAGCAGGGTNGGGCGGTCCACCTGGTTGTCACCGTCAAACGGCCGACGTAGGACAGCCAGAATCCCTGCCTCGATCACTGGGTCAACGGCCGACGTGGCGTCGTCCAATACCAGGACTGCTGGACGCCGGAGCAGGGCGCGGGCGATGGCCAACCGTTGGCGCTGGCCGCCCGACAGTGTCACCCCGCGTTCACCTAGCACCGTGTCCAAACCCTCGTCCAGNTCAGCCACGAAGCCGGAGGCCGCTGCCGCNTCTAGTGCCGCTACNAGTTCGNCGTCGCCCACGTCGTGTCCGAGNGTCAGGTTGGCCCGTACCGTGTCGGCGAATAGGAACGTCTCCTGGAGGACGGTGGCCACCGAGCCTGATACCCCTTCGGGACCCAGGGTCGTCGTAGCCCTGCCGTCGATGCGCACCTCGCCACTGGTGGGCGGTACGAGCCCGGCCAGCAGGGAGACCAGCGTGCTCTTACCTGAACCCGTGGCTCCGACGAGAGCCACCGACTCCGCTGGTTCCAACCGTAGGTTGAGNTCGGCGAGGACTTCCATCCCATCCACGTGGGCGAAGCCCACGGCCTCGAACTCCACGACCACTGGCCGTCTGATCTCGTTGGCTCGCCGNCTCGACCCCNCCTCGGGCTCAAGCTNTGATTGGGTCTCCGTCGGCTCGGCAATCACCCCGTCGATCCGATCCATNGCCACCACCGACCGCGGCATCTCCTGGAACAGGTACCCCAATATCTCCATGGGCAGGGTCAGGATGCTGAAGAGGGACATGGCCCGGACAACGTCACCGATGGTCACCGATCCCCCGTCGACCAGCCAGACCCCTNNTAGCAGTAGAACNATNATNCCCAGTTGGGGTAGTGAGTAGTACANCGGGGCATACCGGGACCGGAGTCCACCTACCGTCAGGCGGTGGCCCCGCAGCACNCGGGCGGCGTCGGAGAACCGCTCCACCTCGGCGCCCTCCCGACCCAGGGTCTTGACGACGAGGGCGCCGTCNAGGCTCTCGTGCGCGATGCCCGACAGGACACCCACCGCCTCTTGCCCCTCGGCGGCCGGGGCCTCCACCATTCGGGTGAACCGGCGGTTCAATAGGGTCAGCGTGGGGAACATGACCACGGCCACCGCAGCGAACAGTATGTGGACCATGAGGAGGCTCACCAGCGAGGCAACGGCCAGCACGATCACCGATAGNGAGAAGGCCAGCGGCTTGAGCATCGTCGTGGCGACCTCTACGTCAGCATCTGCGTGGGCCAGCAACTGACCTGCCGGGCGGCGCTGGTGGAAGGCCAGGGGGACGTCCAGGAACCGGTCGGTGACAGCCCGACGCCAGGTGCGCTGAGTACGGGCTGTGGCCAGCATGTTGAACCAGCGCCGGACCATGATCGACACGGCCCGGATCAAACCGACGGCCATCACCGCGGCCACCGCNCCGAGCAACGATTGTCGGGAAACGCCGTCACCGTCCAGNCCGGGGACGATCACCTCGTCGGTGATGCGACCTATGACCACGGTGAAGCCCACCACGGCNAGGGCGAACACGTTGGCCCCCATGATCCCTGCACCGTGGGCCCACGGGTGCATCCGCAGGGANCGCCAGACGAGCCGCCCTCCGCGGCGCAGCACGCTCTCGGGCACGGCGTGCCCNACCCGGGTCGTCGTGTCGCTCAGGGCAGGACGCTCAGAGTCGGTCNACAACGGCCGAGGCGAACTCCGAGCACTTCACCTCGGTGGCCCCGTCCATCAGNCGAGCAAAGTCGTAGGTCACGACCTTGTCGGTCACCGCCGACTCCACGGCCCGGACGATGTCGTCTGCCGCGTCCTGCCATCCGATGTGCTCGAACATGAGAACGCCTGACAGCAGCACCGACGAGGGGTTGACCTTGTCCTGTCCGGCGTACTTCGGCGCCGTGCCGTGAGTGGCCTCAAAGATGCCGTGCCCGGTGACGTAGTTGGCGTTACCGCCGGGGGCTATGCCAATACCACCGACCTGGGCGGCNAGGGCATCGGACANGTAGTCGCCGTTGAGGTTCATGGTGGCGATCACGTCGAACTCCGCCGGACGGGTCAGTACCTGCTGGAGCGCAATGTCGGCGATGGCATCCTGTACGAGAATCCGATCGCCCGGATCGCCCCCACAGTCGTCCCAGCCGACAGCCACGTCCGAAAACTCCTCACGAACGAGTTCGTATCCCCACTTNTGGAAGGCACCTTCGGTGAACTTCATGATGTTGCCCTTGTGTACCCAGTGGACACGGGGGCGACCTCGATCCACGGCGTACTGCAGGGCAGCCCGCTGGAGGCGCTGTGACCCCGTCTTGGAGATGGGCTTGATGCCTATGCCGGCGTCCTCGCGTATCTGCCAGCCGAAGGCATCCTCCAGCAACTCCCTCAGCTTGAGAGCGTCAGGAGTCATAGCCTCAACTTCAAGACCGGCGTAGATGTCCTCAGTGTTCTCCCGGAAAATGACCATGTCGACCAACTCGGGATGCTTCACCGGCGACGGCACGCCCTGGAACCAGCGNACCGGACGNAGGCAGACGTACAGNTCGAGAANCTGACGNAGAGCCACNTTCAGGCTCCGNAACCCGCCGCCGATGGGCGTGGTCAACGGTCCCTTGATACCGATCAGGTAGTCGGTGAAGGTGTCGACGGTCTCCTGGGGGAGCCAGTCTCCNGTCTCGTTGTAGGCCTTCTCNCCGGCAAGGACCTCCTTCCACTCCACGGTGTGGCCATACTTCGCNGCCGCNGCGTCCAGCACATGNCGAGCTGCTGGCCAGATGTCGATGCCAGTTCCGTCGCCTTCGATGAACGGGATGATCGGGTTCTCAGGCACCTGNAGGATGCCNTCCGNACCCATGGTGATCTTTGCTGCCATGGNNNCGACCNTANCGATTCTGGNCCCCGAAGGACCCGACGGAGGAAGCGCTTCAGGCTCGCTCGGCGGCCTNGACCGTGTTCCGCAGCAGCATGGCCACCGTGGTGGGGCCCACCCCGCCTAGACGCGGAGTGATCCACGAGGCGACCTCGCCTACCGACTCGTCGACGTCGGCCAGCAACTTCTTGCCCTCCCAGGAAATTCCACCGCTCACCACGACGGCACCGGGACGGACCATCTTGGGCTGGACGAACGACGGAACGCCGAGGGCGGCTACCACGATGTCAGCCTCGCGCGTCAACTCGGCCAGATCAGGCACCGCAGAGTGCACCACGGTAACGGCAGCGTTGGCACCCGGTGCCTTGGTGGTCAGTAGCAGCGACAGTGGCCTTCCCAGGGTCGGGCCACGACCAATGACCACCACGTGCTTTCCACTGATCTCGATGCCGTAGTGGACGAACAGGGCTTGGATGCCGGCCGGGGTGCACGGCACCGGACCATCCTCCTGCAGGACGAGGCGACCAAGATTAGTCGGATGCAAGCCGTCGGCGTCCTTGGCCGGATCCATGGCCGACAGGGCAGAGTTGAAGTCGAATCCGTCGGCCACCGGGTGCTGGATGATGTAAGCGTGCACTGCAGGATCCTCGTTGAACTGGCCCACCGCCTCATCCAAGGCAGCGGGTGGGTCATTGGCAGCCAGTTGTAGGTGGTGGGAAGCCATGCCCACCAACTCGCAGGTCTCGTGCTTCTTCCGGACATAGCCCGCACTCGCCCCGTCGTCCCCTACAAGGATGGTGCCAAGCCCCGGGGTGACTCCGCCAGCCTTGAGTGCATCGACCCTGTTCCGGACGTCGTCGAGGACGGCCTCGGCAACCGGTCCCCCTGCGAGGAGTTGCGCGCTCATGGGAGGGGACGTTACCCGCGCCCGGCTAACGGGCCCGCCTGAGCAAACGCTGAGTTAGAGGCTCGGCTGGTAACACTGCTCAGTGCTGGAAGTGACGCTCCCCGGTGAAAACCATGGCCATGTCCAGCTCGTCGGCCGCCGCGATGACCTCGTCATCCCGCCGTGACCCACCGGGCTGGACCACCGCGGTGACTCCTGCATCGG
Source organism: Acidimicrobiaceae bacterium (assembly GCA_002714485.1). Lineage (GTDB taxonomy): Bacteria > Actinomycetota > Acidimicrobiia > Acidimicrobiales > MedAcidi-G1 > UBA9410. Next base: position 59,559 of record PAXM01000035.1, on the reverse strand, counting down.
CCGCTGCATCCAGGCCGTCGCGAAAGGGAAAGAAGGCGTCGCTGGCACATACCCCGCCGACGGCCCGGCCGGAGGCCTTATCCGCGGCGATCCGTCCGGCGTCCCGACGATTTTGCTGACCGGCCCCGATGCCTACCGCCCGGCGGTTCCGGGCAAGCACGACGGCGTTGGATTTCACGCGGGCGACTACCCGCCAGGCGAAGACCAGGTCGACCCACTCATCGGCTGTGGGTTCTCGATCGGTTACCACCCGCCACTGTGACGGCTCGGCGACCAGACGGTCAGCGGTCTGGATTAAGAAACCCCCGTCGATGCTTCGCACATCGAGTTCCGGCCGGATCGGTGCCTCGGCCTCGAGAATCCGAAGTTCGGCCTTCTGCTGAAGGTAGGCCAGGGCATCGACTTCGTAGGCTGGGGCCACCACCACCTCGGTGAATACCTCCGACAGTGCCTCGGCCATGGCCATGGTGACTGGTTGGTTCACGGCCACGATGCCGCCGAACGCCGAGACCGGGTCGCACTCATGGGCCGCCATGTAAGCCTCCGCTATGTCGGCGCCCACGGCAGCCCCAGACGGGTTGGCGTGCTTGATGACCACGGCTGTTGGCTCGTCGGTGGTCGCACCGGGGTCGCCGAGGGCGTGAACGAGGCGCCAGGCCGCCTCGGCGTCGAACAGGTTCAGATACGACATGGCCTTACCTGCATGGACGACCACGGTGTCCCACCACCCCGAGGAGCCGACCATGCGGTACCGAGCACCGACCTGATGGGGATTCTCGCCGTACCGGAGGTCCTGGACGCGGTCCAGCGCCAAGTGCATCGACGGCTTGAGCGGATCGTCGGCCCCTTCGGATGGGTCCTGCTCGTCGAACCACCTCACGATGTCAGCGTCGTAGGCCGCGGTGTGGGCAAAAGCCGCCCGGGCCAGGCGCCGTCGGGTGGCGTCCGACAATGAACCGTCGGCCCTTAGTTCAGCCAAAAGTCCGTCGTAGTCGGCCGGGTCCACGACCACGCCGACGTGAGCGTGGTTCTTGGCTGCGGCCCGCACCATGGTCGACCCCCCGATGTCAATCAGCTCGATGCCGGGGTCCGATGAGAACGGGTAGAGGTTGCCTACCACCAGGTCGACGGGGGTGATGCCCCTCTGCCGGAGATCGCGCGCATGGTCCGGGTCGGACCGGTCAGCGAGAATGCCGCCGAGGACCATCGGATGGAGGGTCTTGACCCGGCCTCCCAGCATCTCCGGGGCCTTGGTGATCTCGGCCACCTCGACCACCGGGATGCCCTCGTCGACAAGCAGGGTCGCCGTACCCCCAGTAGACACCAGTTCCCAGCCCAACTCCGCGAGGCCACGGGCCAGGTCCACGATGCCCGCCTTGTCGTAGACCGATAGCAGGGCCCGACGGGGAGTGGAGACGGTGACGGGGCTCATGGAGTGGCTCCTTCAGGGGCGGGATCGAGTGGAATTACGCCATCCAGGACGGCCCACAAGGTGTCAACGTATAGGCGGCGTTCGACCACCTTGATGCGTTCGTGTAGGGACGCCTCGTCGTCATCGGGATGCACCACCACCTCCTCCTGGGCGAGAATCGGTCCCGCGTCCACCTCGAGGTTGGCCAGGTGCACCGTGCAGCCCGTAACGTCCACACCAGCTGCTAGTGCGTCGCGAACGCCGTGCCAGCCAGGGAAGGCGGGAAGCAGCGCCGGATGGGTGTTCAACACCCGACCGGCGAAGCGGTCGTGGAAGGGCCGACCGAGAATGGTCCCGAACCCGGCCATGGCCACCAGTGTCACCCCCCGCTCGAACAGCCGATCGGCCAGCAGGGCGGAGTAGCCGTCCCGGTCGAAATCGTTACCAAACGACGAACGGTGGACCACAATCGCCTCCACGTCGTGGCCGGCGGCCCGCGNTATCGCCGTGCAGGGTCGGTCCGAGACCACCAGGTCGACCGGCAGGCCGGCCTCAACCATTGCGTCCAGNATCGAGCCGGTTCCTGAGACCAGTACCGCCAGTGACATGGCGGCGACCGTACCAGCGGGTNCCGGGAACGATCCCGGCTCAGGAAGGCAGTNCNGCGACGATGTCGGCCATGTGTTCGCCGGCCTCGGTCGGGTTCAGACCCACCCGGACCCCNGCNTCACGCAGTGCGTCCATCTTGGCCNCCGCGGTGCCTCTACCGCCGGAGACGATGGCCCCTGCGTGGCCCATCTTTTTGCCGGCTGGTGCGGTGACACCGGCCACGTAGGCCGATACCGGCTTGGTCATGTGCTCGGCNATGAACTCGGCGGCCTCCTCCTCGGCCGACCCCCCGATCTCACCGATCATCATCACGGCCTTCGTTTCAGAATCAGCCTCGAAGGCCCGCAGGCAGTCAATGAACGACGTGCCGGGGACGGGNTCACCGCCGATGCCCACGCANGTGGTGCAGCCGATGCCCTTCTCCTTGAGTTCGTATAGCGCTTGGTACGTCAGCGTGCCCGANCGGCTCACGATGCCAACCGGACCACCAGCCAGGGCGATGTGNCCGGCNGTGATNCCGATGTTNGCCTGTCCGGGCGAGATNATCCCCGGNCAGTTGGGACCCAGTAACTGCACGCCGGGGTGGTCGCGCTTCAGGCGGTTGTAGAACTCAGCCTCGTCGTGGGCTGGAACGCCCTCGGTGATGGCCACGATGAACTCCACACCACCCTCGGCGGCCTCCAGCACGGCATCGCGCACGCCTGGAGCCGGGATGAAGATGCACGACGCGGTGGCGCCAGTCTCGGCGACCGCCTCNGTCACGGAGGCGTACACCGGGATGCCGTCCACGTCGGTCCCCGCCTTACGAGGATTGGTACCGGCTACGACCTGCGTACCGTAATCCCGGTTCANNAGNCCGTAGTAGCGACCCTGACTGCCGGTCAGCCCCTGNTAGACGACCCTGGTGTCAGCATCGACGAAGATGCTCATCGGTCGCTCCCTTCCCCACTGCTCGATGTCGCTGTGCNAGCTAGTTCCACGGCCCACCGGGCNGCCTCCAGCATGGTCGGCGCCATCTGCAANTCGTCGGANAGGTGGGGCTCGAGGATGGCCCGGCCCTCGTCGGCNTTGGTGCCGTCNAGCCGGATGACGATNGGGGCGTCGATGTCGACTCGCTCTAGGGCACCCACGATGCCGTTGGCCACCTCCTCGCCCCGGGTGATCCCACCGAAGATGTTGATGAAGATGGAGCGCACCGCTGGATCGTTGTTGATGACCTCCAACGCCCCGGCCATGACGTCGGCGTTGGCGCCNCCACCGATGTCCAGGAAATTGGCCGGACTGCCCCCCACCTGGTTGACCACGTCAACCGTCGACATGGCNANGCCGGCGCCGTTGGCGATAACACCCACNGAGCCATCCANGCCCACGTACTGCAGGCCACGNGCGTGGGCCGCCGTCTCCCGCTCGTCACGGGGCTGGGTCTCNTCGAAGACCGCGTAGTCCTCGTGCCGGAAGNTGGAGTTGCCGTCCAAGGTGACCTTCGCGTCCAGCACGTGCACCCGGCCCTCGGGGGTCAGGATCAACGGGTTGATCTCCACCAGGTCGGCGTCGCCCTCGACGTAGGCCGTGTACAACTGCTGNACGATGGCCACCGTGCCCTCTACAGCNGCCTNCGGCAGGGCTGCNGCAGCCACCCAGTCNCGGGCGGTGGCCTCATCCAGGCCGTCCACGGGATCAATCCAGACCTTGGCGATNGCATCAGGGTTCTCGTCGGCCACCGTCTCGATTTCCACTCCACCCTCGGCCGAGAGCATTCCTAGGTGCTTCTTGGCCGAGCGGTCCAGGGTGAACGAGGCGTAGTACTCCTCGGCGATATCGGATGCCTTCTCGATCCACACCCGACCTACTACNTGGCCGTTGATATCNAGGCCCAGGATGGCGTCGGCNTNGGTACGCACGTCGTCGACCGTGGCNGCGAACTTGACGCCTCCGGCCTTGCCTCGCCCACCGGTGTGTACCTGGGCCTTGACCATGACTGGNGTGCCTAGGCGCTTGGCGGCAGCCACCGCCTCATCGGTGGTGAAGGCCACTTCGCCGTCGGACACCGGCATTCCGTAGCGGGCGAAGAACTGCTTGCCCTGGTATTCGAACAGGTCCACCCAGTCGCCTCCCGACGATTCTGGTCGGCTTTCATCTGCCGACACCGACCTGTCGATCCTAGGCTTNGGNATGAAAGTNCCGCCCNAGTGGGGAGGTGTGACGTCCGGCCGATGGTTCNGCCCGCNATAGACCCCTCGANGAGACAGGAGCCNAGNGTGACCGTGGCCCGAGGACTGCGACTCGACGTCAAGNGGGCNCTAGCAGTGGGNGTGGTGGGCCTGGCCGGAGCNTTGGNCGNCCTCGTNCTGGTACTGCAACTGGCCGGCTCGTCGGATGCAATCGACGTGAAGTTGGGAGACCCGGACTTCCGGGGCATTCACGCGGCCGCCCTGGCCGCCGAGATCGCCGATCACGGACCGATTCCCTTCCCTGACCTTGTGGGGAACGACCTGCCCATCTGGGTGGCCCACCACGGCGCCGACCCTTCCTTGGGCTGGGTCGTGGTGTCGGCGCGGGTCCCCGACAGCGCCGATTGCCTCGTGCAATGGGATGGTGCTACCGGCCGCTTCGTGGATGGCTGTGACGCGGCTACCGGCTGGCCAGCCGACGGGACCGGACTGGAAGCCGTGCCCTGGACAGTGGCCGACGGTGAACTCCGCATCGACGTGGCCCGATCAGGCGGCTGAGCCGATATGGAACACCCATGACCGAGCGCCTTTATTTGCACGATGCCATGCTGCGTTCTTTCGAGGCTCAGGTGCTATCTGTCGACGACGACCGGATCGAGTTGGACCGGACGGCCTTCTACGCCACCGGCGGCGGCCAGCCCTACGACACCGGCCATCTGGTGTGGGACACCGGTGCGGCCACAGTGACCGACGTGCGCAGCGTGGACGGTCGGATTCTCCACTCTCTAGTTGGGCCGCTCCCTGAAGTGGGTACCACGGTGACCGGCCAGGTCGACGACGAGAGGCGCTGGCAGATGATGCGTACCCACACGGCCATGCACATCCTGTGCGGCGTGATGTGGCGCCAGTGGAGGCGTGTGGTGACCGGCGGGAACATGGATGCCCTCTCGGGCCGCATGGACTTCGAGATCGATCAGCTTCCCGAGGGGTTTGGGGCCGAGGTCGAGACCCTGTGTAATGCCGAGATCACCGCGGACCGCCCCATCGAGGTGTCGTTCATCCCCCGGGCCGACGCTGTATTGGACCGTGAGTTGATCCGCACCAAGGTCAGTTTGGTTCCCGAGTCGGTGCCCGAAATCCGGGTTGTGGACATCGTGGGACTAGACCGGCAGGCCGACGGGGGGACCCACGTTTCGTCCACAGGACAGGTGGGCCGTCTCGAGGTGGTCAAGACCGAGTCCAAGGGGAAGGGGTTCAAGCGGATCCGGTTCGTCCTCCACGATGCCTGAGGCCCGGGGGTCGCATTCCGAAACTGACCCGAAGTGAATCAGCCCAGGGTGACCGTCGTAAGGTCTCGGGCCACCACAACCTGACCCCCGTAGCCGCCACTCCGAACGTCGTCGATGAACGCTTGCTCGTCGGCGTCGGACGCGGGCGGTGGGATCAGGTGGGTGAGCATCAGGGTGGGCACCGCCAGGTCTCGGGCCTGCCGACCGATCTCCACGGTGTCGGCGTGGTAGTCGATGATGAACCTTCGGTGCTCAGGCAACGGCCGGATCTGGGAGAACCGCATCGCCTCGTAGACCAGAACGTCGGCACCGACGGCGAGAGCGGCCATCTCGTCGCACACCAGCGTGTCACCCGAGACAACTACTACCCCGTCGGGTGTCTCGATTCGGTAGCCGACTGCCGGGTGGACTGGTTCGTGTCGGACCTGACCGGCCGACACCCGGACTTCACCCGACCGCCACACCTCGGTGGGTGACACCGGGTAGTCGAAGGGAATGACCTCCACCTCCAAGTCGTGATCACGTCCCGCGTGGGACGCTCGGACGGTCAGGTCCTCGGACCAGCGGTCGACCAACCCCTTCGCGAACCTGACGCATGGACCATCCGGGGCAACCACCTTGAGGGGCGCTAGCTGCCGCCCACGGTCCATGACCCAGCGGGTCAGAATCAGGTCATCGAGGCCCACGAGGTGATCGGAGTGGTGGTGGGTCAGCAGAACGAGGTCCAACTCACCCGGGTCGGTACCAGCTCCCAGTAGGCGCATGACCGTGCCCCGGCCGGCATCAACCTGGATGCAGACTGGTTCGCCACCCGTGGGCCCGTGGACCACCAGTACGCCCGGTCCTGCACGATCGGGGGTGGGAATGGGCGTACCCGTCCCGGTCACCGTCACCGTCGTGGTCATTTCGCCTGTTCCACCTGAACGAGGTTGCCATGGAACGCCGCCGAGCCGATGTCCCGGTCAACAGCCGGATTGGTCGACTGGTTGACTTCCGGGCGTGCCTCGACGATGACGTCCCATGCACAGTTGTCGGGGTGGTGACGATGACAGGCTCCAAGCACCGTCCGGCGGTAAACCTTCCCGGGCCTGTCGGTTGAATCCATCCACCCAGCCTGTCAGAGCCGGACACGGGTGTGAGATGCTCGCCGTATGGACACCACCACAGGACGACTGGCCGGCAAGGCAACCTTCATCACCGGCGCGGCGGCCGGCATCGGCCGCGAAGCGGCGCTGCTGTTTGCCGACGAGGGCGCATCGGTGGCGGTGGTCGACCGGGACGGCGACGGAGCGGCCAAGGTAGCGGCCGAGATCACTGAGGCGGGCGGCACGGCCGTCGGGATTACCGCCGACGTGGCTGTCGAGGCATCGGTGGCCGCCGCGATCGGCAATGCCGAGGAGGCCTTCGGGCGCCTCGACGTACTGTTCAATAACGCCGGGATCATGCTGGCCGACGACGGCGACGCCCAGTCCACCGAGGAGGCGGTCTGGGACCTGACCATGAACGTGAACCTAAAGGGCGTGTGGTTCGGGTGCCGTCACGGCATCCCGGCCCTACGGCGCACAGGCGGTGGGTCGATCATCAACACAGCCAGCTTCGTGGCTCTGGTAGGTGCGGCCACGCCACAGTTGGCCTATACGGCGTCCAAGGGCGGGGTGCTGGCCATGACCCGGGAGCTGGCGGTGGTCCATGCCCGGGAGCACATCCGGGTCAACGCCCTGTGCCCGGGTCCGCTGCGGACCGAACTGCTGATGTCGTTTCTTGACACCAAGGAGAAGCGCCAGCGCAGGCTCGTACACGTGCCCATGGGCCGTTTCGGGGAAGCCAGCGAAATCGCGGCAGCCGCGCTTTTTCTGGCGTCGGACGAGTCGTCGTACGTGACGGGGACCGACTTTTCTGTCGACGGTGGTCTGACTTCGGCCTACGTCACCCCCGAGTAGCTCGACGCTGGTTCCCGGCCGGTCCGCCGGTCCGTCCGTAGAACGTTTGCAGTGCCGAGTCCGAGAGCGCCACGCCCGGCTGGTCGTTATAGGCGAACACCACTAGCAAGCGGCTCACCGCCCCGATCGTGGGGGTCACCCGGTGCATGGCGTTTCGCCCTCGGAACAAGACCAGGTCCCCGGGTGAGAAGGCCAGTGTTTCGACGGGATACCGGCCATCGAGCACAGCCTCCACAGTGTCGTAGGCCATCTCACCGGCATCGGCGTCACGCGCCCTGGCCACGTACTCGAAGGTGCCTCCTGCCTCGGGGGTCCGGAGCATCATCGTGACGGCGAAAGAGGAGTTGTCAAAGTGCCAGCCCAGTTCTCGCCCCTCGGAGGCAAAGTGGATGTTGATCGATGAGAACTCGTCGGCGTAGGGGTGAACCTCGTCAATGCCCAGCACGGCGCATAGGAAGTCACGAAAATCCAGATCGTCGTAGACAGTCCGCAAGGGTGAGTCGGCGGGGATCTGGTCGTCGGCCAACAAGCCTTTGGACGAGACCACCTGCCTGTTGAACGGATGGTCGTCGGCCAGTTCAGGATCTAACGGCGTCAGGTACACGTTGTGGGTCGACAACGCGTAGTAGGCCTCATTCTCTCGGGGTGCCGAGTCGGCCACCACCCGGGCCACGGCCGCGGCGGTGAAAAACCCCGTAAGTACGAGCGCTCCATCCGCCTCCAACACCTCCCGGCACTGTCGGCGATAGTCCCAGCTTTTTAGGAGATGGCGAGACCCATCAATGGGAGAGGGGCCCGTCATACCAGCTCGCTACCCACGCTCCGGAGTACCTCGACCAGGTCCCACGACAGGTGGCGGTCAGGGTCCGGAGCGAGGCCGGGTCGTGGCTGCAGATACGGTCCAGCAGGCGGTTCATGTGACAGCACGGCGGGCAGGTTCGACTAGGCCGGTTCGACGGTCGGCAGGTCCAGGAAAAGGGCCTGCAACAAGAGGGTCTCGTTCGGATTGCGCAGCAGGTCACCGGTGGCCTCGGTGATCCGTTCGGTGGCCGACAGGCATGCCTCTGCCGGGGACGGCCCGTCAGGTACCGCCCGGGCCAAATAGGCCCGAGCCAGGGTGGCCAGACCGAAGCGGAGCTCATCATCTCGATGGCGTCGAATCTCCCGCTTGTGGCGATCAACCAACTCGCGGCGACCCGATCCGCGGGCACCGAATGCCTCTTCATACTCGGTCAAGGCCTCCAACTCGATGCAGTGACGGTCCTGAAGGAGCCCCTGTGCCTCGTCAATAAGACCTCGCAACTCGGCGACCAGCACGGCCATCACGGCGCCCGATCCGTCTAGGCGTTCCGGTACCGAATGCCACGCGTCGCGTCGACCTAGGAAGGCCGGGTCAACAGCCAGGAGCCTGGCTCGTGCGACGCTACCCGCCGAGGCCGTCGCCAGTTCGTCAGCACGATCTGCCGCTACCCCCTCGGCCATCAGGGCGTCAGCGACTACCTGGTCAGGCACCGGGGGCAGGTCCACGCGGACACATCGCGAGGCGATGGTGACATGCTCGTCGGGCACCTCCTCGGCTAGTAGGACGAATACCGTCGAAGTGGGTGGCTCCTCGATGGTCTTGAGCAGGCTCGAAGCCGCAGCAGGCTCAGCGGTGTCGAACCTGTCGACCACGATGACCTTGCGGTCTGCCTCGATGGGCGATCGCCAACCCTCCACGGTTATCCGTTCAGCATCGGCCACCAGCAGGGAACGACCTTCGGGCTGGACCAGGACAAGGTCGGGATGCTGACCGATCGCCGCGAGCCCTCGGTGGCGCTGCCCCTCAAGGTCCTCCCCGGTACATCCATCTTCAGCAGGACCGCTACCAGCAAAGAGCGTCCCTGCGAAGGCCCGAGCCGCCTCCGTCCGACCGGCCCCCGGTGGGCCGACCAGCAGGTAGGCATGCACTGGCTGGGTGGCGGCCTGCTGGAGTAGGGCCACCGCCGGCTCCTGGCCAACCACCGTGGCCCACAGGGCCGCATCGTCTAGTTGGGGCACTCCATCGATTCGGGAAACATCATCCGCGGAGGAGGTGCCCGCTGTCATAGTCATCTGTCCCGCCCGGGTGTCAGCCGGGCCTCAACGGCGTCAGCCACCCGGGCCGCCACCTCCTCGATGGTGCCGCCGCCAGCAACCACCACCCACCGGTTGGGGTCAGCGGCCGCCATNTCCCGATAGGCCGCTGACACTGCGGCCTGCAGATCGTCACCGGCCTGTTCGATCCGGTCCAGTTCCCCACCCCGGTCGTCACCCAGACGGCCACCGGCCACCGGGGTATCGACCTCGATCAGGACCACCAGGTCGGGGGCCAGTCCACCGGTCGCGAACTCGTTCACCTCAGCCACAGGACCAGCNCCGAGGCCTCGGCCCAAACCCTGGTAGGCGATCGACGAAGCNACGAAGCGNTCCGACACCACGTCCCGACCCGCAGCCAGTGCGGGAGCCACGACCAAGTCGACGTGCTGGGCCCGAGCNGCCGCCATGAGTAGTGCCTCGGCCCGATCCACCGGGCCCTGACCCGTGGGNTCCAGCACCAGNTCCCGGATGTGTTCNCCCANGGGCGTCCCCCCTGGCTCCCTGGTGAANAGCGCNCCGAGGCGATNGGCNAGCAGCCGGGCCTGNGTGCTCTTACCCGTACCGTCGGCNCCCTCNACGGCGATGAACCGGCCCGTCATACGCCCTGCTTCCCACTTCGAATCCCCGCCTTCAGCGACCTNGCGGCNACCGCACCCGAGGCCAAGATGATGAGCGCCGCCAGCCACAGGGTCAGGCGCACCCCCGGCACCGCTACCCCCACGCCGAACANCTCCACGTGGCGATCCCAGAGNCCGCTGGANAGGCNGTCCAACAGGTCNTCCATGAGCGGGCCGACNACCAGGGCTAGCAGNACGCACCCTCGGACCAGNAGGTAGAAGGTGGAGAAGACTCGACCCCGCAGTTCGTCGTCCACGTTCTCGTGCAGCAGGGTGAACCCGAGGACGTAGACCGCCCCGGCGCAAATCCCGATNCCGAACACCATCGCAGTNGAGGCGTGCACCTGGCTGATGGACGACGCCAGGACCAGGAAGATCCCTGCGCCGACGAGAGCCATTGTGAATGAGTGGGCCTTGTCGATGCGTCGCTGCATCAAAGACACCAGGCCCACCCCGGCGGCCACCCCCAGGCCCAGTGCAGTGATGAGGACCCCTAACCCTGACTTTCCGGCGCCCANAACCTGGTCGGCGTAGATCGCCCCCAACGGCACCAGCATGCCCCCNCCCATCAGTCCNGTGGCTAGGCCCATGTTCACGGTGCGNACCACCGGGTTTACGAACACGAACCGCCACCCNTCGCGCAGTTCGGCAATCGGGTTGGCCAGGGCGGCCTGNCGACTCTTCGCCNCGTCCCTCTCGGCTCTGGGGCGCCGAGGCAGGTCNAGNGTCAGNANTAGCCAGCCGGTCACCAAGAACGACAAAGCGTTGGCGTAGAAGGCCAGGCCCATGTCGTCGAGNCGCACGTTGTCGGCCCANGAGGAATCGAACAGGGCAGTGGAGAGNCGNCCGAACAGGGCCATGAGTCCGGCCCCNATGGGAAACGTGCCATAGGCGGCGACTAGCGACAGGGAGTTAGCGGTNGCNAGTTGGTCGGCCGGGACCACGTGGGGTACNGAGGCCTCCTTGGCCGGGCCCCAAAGCATGGTGAAGGCCTCTAGCAGCAGCGACGCNAGGAACANCCCGATCAGGGTGTCCACGAAGGGTAAGGCCAGCATGACCAATGCCCGTCCGACGTCGCAGGTGACCATGGTGCGCTTGCGGTCCCACCGGTCNACCAGCACGCCGGCNACCGGGCCGAAGAAAAATCCGGGCACGATCCGAGCAGCCAGCACGAGGCTGAGCGCTGCACCCTCGTTGCCCACACCGACCCTGATGGCCANGATCGAGATGGCCAGCAGCCCCAACCAGTCACCGGTGGCCGACACCACCTGTGCCAGCCACAGCCGAAAGAAGGCCGGGGTGCCGAACAGGCGGGTCCGCAGCGGGGGGCGTCCCTCCAGCGGTAGGAACGGGACGAATTCGTCTCCGGGACGAGGATCACCAGGNTCCCATCCTGTCGCTCCGATCACCCGNCCATTCTACGGGAGGTGGCCCGAGCGCCCGNGGGCGCACCCAGGAGCCACCGGTCAGCGCTTCTTCTTTGCCGGGCCTTTCATACGCCGCTCGGCCAANAGTTCGGCGGCCCGCTCGTCGGTGAGCTCCTCNACGGCGTCGCCCCGCTTCAACGAGGCGTTGTATTCGCCATCGGTCACGTACGGNCCCCAGTTGCCGTCCTTGAGCACCATGGTCTTCCCACTCTCCGGGTCGACGCCTAGTTCCCGCAGCGGTGGCTTCGGCGCGTTGCGGCCACGCCGCTTCGGTTGGGCCAGCAGGGNCAGNCANTCCTCAAGCGTGATGGTGANCAGCTGCTCCTCGGACTCGATGTTCCTGCTATCGGACCCCTTCTTGAGGTACGGGCCATAGGGACCATTGTGCACAGTGACCTCTACGCCATCGNCCGGATCTGCACCCACCGTGCGGGGGAGGCTCAGTAGTTCCATGGCCTCATCGAAGGTGATCCTTTCCAGCGTCATGGTGTCGAATAACGAGGCCGTCTTGGGTTTGGGGACGTCGTCGAACGCCGTCTGGCGGTCCAACTCGTCGAGCAGCGACTCNAGGTCTTCGAAACCATCNACCGCGTCGACCAGCTTTTCAAGGTTCTCGAGNCGGCTGGCCCCACCATCGTCTGTGGCCCGGATCTCGTCGCCGTAGCCCGACCCCTCGATGGCAGCCTCGATGACGGCCCGCGGGCCTTCTGGACGCAGTCGGGCCAATTGTTCACCGAGAGCTAGAAAGCCCTCGACGCCGGCGACGGCCTTCGACGAGATATCCAGCGAACCTGCGTCACGCAGGACGTCCATCACGGGNCGGCCCGCCTCGACGGCAGCCACCACCTTCTTGACGGCCGCCGCACTCACNCCGCGCGCCGGTACGTTCAGGACCTTCTTGACCGACGTCGAATCCAACCGGCCGGCGGCCAACCGCAGGTAGCCCAGTGCCACATGCAGTTCCTTACGGTTGCCTGGCAGGGCCATGAGCCGGCCGGCCGGCGACGACGGANTNGGACGCTCCGGTGGACGACCCAGCGATACGTACGGGCCGAAACGTCCCGAGCGTGCCACCACCACTAGTCCCGAGTCGGGGTCAGTGCCCAACTCCCGATCGGCTGGAGCATGCAGGAATTCGAGGGCCCTGGAAACCGTGAGTTCGTCAGGCGGCACGTCNTCAGGTATCGAGGCCGTTTCGTCACCTACCTGGACGTACGGACCGAACTTGCCGAAACGAGCCACGACCGGCTCGCCGTCTGACGTGGCGCCTAGTTCGACGGTGCTGACCTCACGGGGGTCAATGTCGCCCAACCGGGTGGTGACCTTGGCGTGTAGTCCGATGTCGTCGTCGGATCCAAAGTAGAAGGAGGTCAGCCACGGGACGCTCTCGGCCTCACCGTTGGCGATGTCGTCGAGGTCCTCCTCCATGGACGCTGTGAAGTCATAGTCGACCATCCGGGGGAAGTGTCGCTCCAGCAAGTTGGTCACCGCGAAGGCACTCAANGTAGGCACCAGCGCGGTGCCCTTTTTGAACACATACTTCCGCTGGATGGTCTCCATGATCGAGGCGTAGGTGGACGGCCGACCCACACCATGCTCNTCCATGCCCTTGACCAGCGAGGCCTCGGTGTAGCGGGCGGGCGGCTTGGTGGTGTGGCCCTTGGCAACAGCCGACACCACGTCCACCACCTCGCCGACGGTCACCGCGGGCAGCACCGCTTCGACGGCATCGACCTGTTCATCACCGATGTCCTCGCGTGTCTCCTCGTAGGCCCGACGGAAACCCTGATGGTGGATGACGGTTCCGCTGGCCGCCAGCGTGGCCCGCGCGCCCACCACCGACGAGGCCAGGTCAGCCCCCATCTGGAGACGCACCGTTTCCCCACGGACGTCGGTCATCTGGGAGGCCACGGTCCGTCGCCACACCATTTCGTAGACATCGGCCTCGGACTTCGGGAGTTCACCTCGCACGGTGTCTGGATGACGGAAGCGGTCTCCCGCCGGACGGATCGCTTCATGTGCCTCCTGGGCGTTGCGGACCTTGTTGGCGTAGGCGCGGGGAGCATCGGTTACGTGGTCGGGACCAAACCGCTCGGCGGCTTCAGCCCGGGCCGCCCGAACAGCGGTGTCGGACAACGTCGTGCTGTCGGTCCGCATGTAGGTGATNTAGCCCTTCTGGTACAGGCCCTGAGCGGCGTGCATGGCTCTCGANGCCGAAAGCTTCAATCGTCGNCCTGCTTCCTGCTGGAAGGTCGACGTGGTAAACGGCGCTGAGGGTCGCAGCNTGTACGGCTTTGGCTCCACGGACTCGACGGTGGCCAANGCTCCCTCNAGNTCGTCCCGGACGACGCCGGCNGACACCTCATCTANNANCAGCACGTCGTCTCGTGATGGCTGGCCGTCGTCNCCNAAGTCGCGTCCAAAGGCCACCCGATGCCCGTCGACCTCNAGNAGTCGGGCCTTGAACTCGATACCGGCTCCGGATCCACNGGTGGCCANNGTGCAATCAAGGTCCCAGTAGTCGGCGGACCGAAAGGCCATTCGCTCACGCTCGCGCTCCACGATCATCCGGGTGGCCACGCTCTGCACCCGGCCCGCCGAGAGCCCCGCTCCGATCATCCGCCAGAGCACCGGCGATAGTTCGTAGCCGTAAAGGCGGTCCAGAATGCGACGGGTCTCCTGGGCATCAACGAGTCGACGGTCCAGTTCGCGGGTGTTGTCCAACGCCTCGGTAATGGCCCCCTTGGTGATCTCGTGAAACACCATCCGGTGGACCGGCACCTTGGGATTCAGGACCTCTAGGAGGTGCCAGGCGATGGCCTCCCCCTCACGGTCCTCATCAGTAGCCAAATACAGGACATCGGCCTTCTTCAGGAGACGCTTGAGATTGGCCATCTGCTGCTTCTTGTCAGCGTTGACGACATAGAGCGGCTTGAAGTCGTTGTCGACGTCGACACCCGTCTTGGCCCACGGCTCACCCTTGTAGGCCGCCGGCACGTCCGAGGCACGCATGGGCAGGTCCCTCACGTGGCCAATGGAGGACTCCACCACGAAACCGTCGCCAAGGTAGCCGGCAATCGTTTTGGCCTTGGCCGGTGACTCGACGATGACGAGAGCGTCACCCACGGGGGTACTCCCCCTCAACTGACCCCTCTGGCGATCGCGCCCCCAACAGGATGACCACGCCCACCATGGCAGCAATCGCAGAACCGGCGAGGATGCCTACCTTTGCCTCGTCCTGCAGAACGAGATCGTCGAACGCTAGACCGGTCACGAACAGGGACACGGTGAAGCCAATGCCAGCGATTGCCGACACCCCGACGATGTGTCGAACGGTGGCCCCCGACGGAAAGGCCGAGATACCTAGCCGGACCGCCCCGATGGTGAACAGGCTGACGCCCACCACCTTGCCGACCACCAGCCCGGAGACCACCCCAATGGTCACCCCGGAACCGAGGGCGTTGCGCAGCGAATCCCCACTGATCTCGATCCCGGCATTGGCCAGCGCGAACAGGGGGATGATCACGAACCCGGTGATCGGATGGAGGTTCCGCTCGAGGCGGGCGGCCACCGAGACCGACTCGTTCATCCGAAACTTGGCTGACCGTAGACCCTCGGCATCCAAGGACACCACATCGATGGGGTCGACCTCGCCAGGTGCCAGGAGGGCCCCCGCCGGAGTCAACAGACCCATGATCACACCGGCGATGGTGGCGTGCACCCCAGAGCGGAACATGGCGTACCAGAGCACCAAGCCCAGCAGGATGTACAGCGGCATGTACCAGATCTTGAGTCGGGTCAGGACGACCACAGCCACTGTGGTCGCTGCAGCTAAAGCCAGCCAGCCGGTAGCCAAGTCACTGGTGTAGAAGACGGCGATCACAATGATCGCACCGATGTCGTCCACGATGGCCAGCGACAACAAGAAGACCTTCAGGGGCGTCGAGATCCGATTGCCCAGCAGGGACAGGATTCCAACGGCGAACGCTATGTCGGTGGCCATGGGGATCCCCCAGCCGGTCGAAGCATCGCCCGACTGGTTGAAAACCAGGTAGACAGCCGCCGGAACGACCATCCCGCCCAGGGCCCCAGCCGCCGGGAGCAGGGCGGCCCGCCGGTTGCGGAGGTGGCCGTCAACCAGCTCGCGTTTGATCTCGAGGCCCACCACGAAGAAGAAGACAGCCATCAAGGCGTCATTGACCACTTCTGTCAGGGTTAGGGCATGGCCATGGTGTTCTAACCGGAAGTCACCGATCCCCAGGTGGAACTCGGTGTGCCAGAGGTCGTGGTAGCTACCCGACCAGGGAGAGTTGGCCCACACCAGGGCAACCACGGTTGCCACCATCAGCAGGATGCCACCGGCCGCCTCGATGCCGAGAAACCGCATGACGGGTCGCCCGATGGTGCGCGCCAGAGGCCGGTCGCTACCCAGCCAAGTCTGTTCTGATGCGGGTTGTGGAGCAGCCATCGTCGCTTTCGACTCTCCCTCGGGTGTCGTCATCGATGGGGTCTACTTGACCACCACCGGTTACTTCGTCGCCCGAACGGTAACCGTCACTCCATGACATTCGTATGGATGCTGGTCGCCTCACGTCGCAGACCAGCCCTCGGCACGAGTCAAACAAGCCGCTCAGGTGGATTGGATGACGAGGCGGACTGTCGTGCCATCGGAGCCGCTCTCCACGTTGACCTCATCGGCCATGCGCTCCATGAGGGCCACCCCCAGACCGGACTCGTGACGGAGACGCTCGGGAGTCTCCACGTCAGGCAGGTCTGGTACGGCGTCGAGGTCGAACCCCGGACCATGATCGATCACCTCGACCAGCACCCGGTCCTCGGCCACCTGACAGCGGACAACGATCCGATCTCGTGCACCAATCGCACCCTGAGCCTCGACGGCGTTGGTGGCTGCCTCGGACACGACAAGGCGGAGATCGGCCACCCGTCCGGGCCCTAACGGTGACCGGGCACCGCTGCTACTAGCTGCCGCACCCACTAGAGCACGGACCAATTGCAGGTACTCGGGATACGGCGGGATGGCTAACTCAATGGCCGGGATGGTTTCCGACGTCATACCGAGGCCTGTTCTCCTAAGGCGGTCACGGCGGAGATCACTGATCCCACATCGGGGTGCAGAACGAACACCCGGTCCAGATCACACGACTCGAACACTCGTCGGATCCTCGGCTCAGGGCACACCACCATCAAATCACCGCCGTGGGCCCGGAGTCGCCGGAGTCCCCCGACCATGGCACCCAGACCAGCCGAATCCAGAAAGTCGACGGCCGTCAGGTCCAGCACCAACAGTCGAGTCCCGCCACTCACCTCAGCCACTACCGCCTGACGAAGGGCCGGGGCCCCGGCCATATCCAGATCGCCGAGCACGGTCAACACCACACCGACCCCACTCGCTAGTCCAACAACGCCGTCGGTCGGGGACAGATCACGTCGATGGAAGTCGAACTGCACTTTGTCGCGTCCCCTCCACATGGTCGACCCGGTCCGTCCCGGCTTAGCGCCGACGCTAGACCACCGACCTGACAATGCCCCCTCAGTGGATCTCGAACCCGTCATTCCACAAACATTGCAGCCGAGGCTGCGTCGGTGTCCAGCGGGTTAGAGCAACCGAACCGATCACAGCGTCCTCCATACGATGTCCTGAGCCAGTGACCACCGTTACCTTGCTGTCTTCGCTCTCCACCCGCTGAACAAAAGTCGTTGTCAGGGCCACCGATGCCTTCTAACCCAGACCGGGACGTAGGATCCACACCGTGGAGGCGGCCTTCTTCGACCTCGACAAGACGGTCATCGCTCGAGCCTCGATGGCCGCGTACGGCCCGGCGCTCCATCGAGCCGGATACCTCAGTGCGCCGATGGCCCTCCGGGCCGCCTGGGGACAACTCCTCTTTCGATTCTTCGGTGCCGACGAGAAGTCCATGGCCCAGGCCCGCCAGACGGCGCTCCGACTGGCCGCCGGCTGGGAACAGGACAGCCTGCAACGGTTCGCCCGCACCCACCTCGCCGAGGTGATTGAACCGATCGTCTATGACGAGGCCCTTGACCTGTTCGCCCACCACCGTGCCGAGGGGCGACTCCTGGTCCTAGTCTCGGCCTCACCGGTGGAAATCGTGGCACCTCTGGCCGAACACCTCGGTGTAGACGAATTCATTGCCACCACCCCAGAAACCGACGCCGACGGTCGCTACACCGGCGAGATCGAGTTCTACGCCCAAGGACCAGGCAAGGCCGAAGCCATCGAACGGCTAGCCACCAACCGGGACATTGACCTAGACAGATCGTGGGCCTACTCCGACTCGGCCACCGACCTGCCAATGCTGGATGCCGTTGGCCATCCAGTGGCCGTAAACCCGGATCGGGAACTCCGCCGCATCGCCGAGGTGCAGGGGTGGCTGATCCGGGAGTTCGAGAATCCAGTACCGTTGGGTGACCGAGTGCCGATCGATCGAAACTGGATCGTGGCGAGCGCGCTCAGCTTGCTGGTCATGGTGGCCTTCGTGACCACGGTGCGACGGCTAGGCCGCAGATCCTCCGACTAAACCGTCCGACCGCCCAGCCTCCGAGCCAGACACGAACGGGCGTCCTAGATCGACCGAACCTTCTTAACAGCCACGGCAATGAGGGTGCCGAGAGCGGCCAGCATCAGGAACTTCTTCATGGCGGCCATGCTACGGCCATGCTACGGACCGTGCACAGGGCGGCGCCGATTGAAGAAGGCTTCGCTGTGGAGGGTGCCGGAACCCGCCGGAACCCGTACCGTCAGCAGTGGAGGTGTCTGAGTACCTGGTGGGCTCCCCCGCCTTCAAAGCGGGTGGGACGGGCGATCCCCGTCCGGCGGGTTCGATTCCCGTCCACCTCCGCCACCCATACCCCGATCCGANGATCAGGACGAAGCCNCCGGCGGGGTGGCCCGACGGCGAGTCGCTCAGACGGCCAGCAGATCTCGGGCGCCAGTGTCGCTGCTCGGGTGCCGCAACTTGGACATCGCCCTNGCCTCGATCTGACGGATCCGCTCCCTGGTCAGATTGAAATGTTCCCCGACCTCCTCGAGGGTACGGGGCTCACCGCGGTCAAGGCCGAAGCGCAACTTAAGGATCTCCCGTTCCCGNNTGTCCAACGGCGCCAGGAGACGACTGATCTCCTCGGGCAGCAGAGCAGTAGCAGCCACCTCGAACGGTGACTCGGCCGCCCTGTCTTGGACNACGTCGCCCAACTCGGCGTCACCGTCCTCGCGCAGTGGTTCGCTAAGCGAGAGCGGCTCGGCCGCGAAGCGAAGAGCCTCGGTGACTTTGTCCTCGGGCATCTCGACCTCGGCCGAGAGTTCAGCCAACGTGGCCTGCCTTCCATACTTCAGTTCCAGGCGGGACCGGGCCTTCTGAAGGCGAGCCAGTGTGTCGCCCGCGTGCACTGGGAGACGAATGGTGCGACCTGTGTTGGCAATGCCGCGAGTGATGGCCTGGCGNATCCACCACGTGGCGTATGTGGAGAACTTGAAACCCTTACGCCAGTCGAACTTTTCGACAGCGTGCATCAGGCCGAGGTTCCCCTCCTGGATNAGATCCAACAANGGCAGCCCAGACGCCTGGTACTTCTTAGCGATGGAGACAACCAGCCGAAGGTTGGACTGCACGAACGTNCGCTCGGCCTCTTCNCCCCGCTTGAGGTTCCNCTTGAGTTCCCGCTTGCGGGCAGGTGCGAGNGCGTCACCCTTGGCGGCAAGTTCGGCCCGNGCCTCAGTACCGGCCTCTATCTGTTGGGCGAGTCNGACCTCACCCTCCTTGGTNAGTAGCGGATACTGACCTATGTCCGTGAGATACAGCCGGACGAGGTCCTCCTCGTCCCGTTCGACCCGCTCCTTGGCCACTCTCGTCTCCTTCAGTCNCGGGAACGCTCGGACCGTCTCCGGCACCGCCGCTCACCGAATCGTCCACCTGTCAACTNACTCACAAGAACCCATTCGATCGAAGGTCACCATATCCACGACCCTCCGGAGCACCACGCGAAAAGGTGACCGTCGTCACGAATCATGNCAATACGGTTCCCGGGTNTCACGGACCCCCCGTCGGCAAGACCGATAGCCCACCGAANNGTGCTCACCNTGAGTGTGGTCGGTCCTCCAGATCAGCCAAGACCAAGCGCACCACCCGGCGGGCCGGAGCATCACCCACNGGCGAAAGACNCCCAGCAAGGCCCACNAGGTGGGCAATCAACCCGTTGAGGACTNGGGNAACAGCTGCGACCCGACTCGGCGGGGCAACGTCGAGCATGGCCAGCACGGCATCCAGTCGGGTCGGNTCNGAGGCCTCCTCACGTGTCCCCTGAAGCAACTCTGACTCGGGGATCCGATCCCGCCACCACTCGGCATGCTCAGCCAGACGCGCCGACAATGACGACATCGTCCCGGCCGAGGACGGATCGGTCCCGTCGGTCGACCAGTCGCCCAGTCTTCTGGCGAGTGCTTCACAAAGTTCGGCCAACTGGGTGAATTCGTGGGCCCCACCCTCGGTGGTGAGCGGAACCGACCCGACTGGCGGAGAGGCCGAAGAGGGATCTGTCATGGCAATCACCCCCGGAAGTGATTGACGATCGGCATACGACGATCGCGACCGAAGCCACGGGTGGTCACTTTCGGACCGAGCGGCGTCTGGCGGCGCTTGAACTCGGCGACGTCTACGAGACGGACCACCCGGTCCACTAACTCTGGGTCGTGGCCCTCGTCCACCAACTCGGCTCGCGTCCGGTTTCCCTCCACGTATGCCTCCAATAACGGGTCCATCACCTCATAGGGAGGCAGGCTCTGGTCGTCGGTCTGATCGGGCCGTAGTTCGGCCGACGGGGGTTTGGTGAGGATGTGGTCGGGGATGACCGGTTGGCCGTCCAGCCCGGGACCATAGGCATTGCGCCAGCGGCACAGGTCATACACACGGGTCTTGTAGAGGTCCTTGATCACCGCGTAGGCCCCGGCGGTGTCGCCGTAAAGGGTCGAATAGCCGACCGCGGACTCGCTCTTGTTGCCNGTGGTCAGCACCATCCAGCCNTGGGCGTTGGACAGNCCCATNAGNAANAGNCCNCGGATCCTGGACTGCAGGTTCTCGTCGGTGANGCCGGCCGGCCCNCCCTCAATGCCTTNNGTNAGCACGTTGGCCAGGGCTANATGGGCCTCCTCGATGGGGAGGAGATGGGCGTCAATGCCCTGAGCNTCAACCAGGGCCTGAGCGTCGTCAANCGAGTGGCCGCTGGAGTAGCGCGATGGCATGAGGACGGCGTGGACGCGATCGGGCCCAAGGGCATCTACGGCAATGGTGGCCACNAGTGCCGAGTCGACACCACCCGACAGGCCGAGACACACGTCCGTGAATCCGCTCTTGAGGACGTAGCCCCTCGTGGCCGCCACCAGGGCACCGTAGAGTTCTGCCTCCTCGTCTAACGGCGGCACAGGAGGCGCCACCAGGTGATCGTGGCGCTCAACTCGATCCGAGATCTCAACGACGGGTAGGGCGTCGCCACTGCTCGGCCCGTCGCCCGGCCCGTCTAGTTCGATATCGACATCGACGATCAACACGGCCTCGTCAAACCGGGGAGCTCTGGCCACGATGCGGCCCGACGGATCGGCCACCATCGACCCACCGTCAAAAACCAGCTGGTCCTGGCCCCCCACCAGATTCAGGTAGGCCACCGGTCGACCTGACGACGCGGCCGTGGCGGCCACCACCGACTCNCGGGCATCCTGTTTGCCNAGGTGGTACGGCGACCCGTTCACCGTGGCGATCAGGTCCGCCCCGCCGACCAGTAGGCGCTCGACAGGTCCACCGGCAACCCAGAGGTCCTCACAGATGGCTAGGCCCACCCGGACGCCACCGATCCGATACAGGGCCAGCGGCCCAACGCCGGGAGCGAAGTCCCGCGCCTCGTCGAACACGTCGTAGGTCGGAAGACACTCCTTGTGGTAGGTCCCCACGATCTGGCCACCGTGACAGATCGCCACCGCGTTGTACGCCGGCGCGGACGGTTCCCCTGGGCCGGCGTCTGTCTCCCCATCGGCGAAGCCCACCACCAAAGCACACGAGCCACTCGCTGCGGCCACCCGCTCGACCGCCTCACGACTGCGGGCCACGAAGCCGGGCTTGTGGACGAGATCTTCGAGGGGGTACCCGGTGACCGTCATCTCCGGATAGAGCGCCAGATCGCAGTCGGCCACCTCGTCCAGGGTGGCTAGGACCCGATCCACGTTGCCGTCAAGATCGCCGACCACCGTGTCGACCTGCACCAGAGCGAGGCGGAACCGGTTCATAAGGTCAGCGTACCGACGGGTCAAGAGTGGTCAGGACGTCAGCCGACATACCCCCGGTGGCAGGAAATCGAACCACCGCGATGGGCTAAATGCCTACCACTGACCTGAACGACGGCCCGGTCCTCAGTGCCAGCCAGGATCTCGTCGGCCCGCTCGCATCCCAACTTCCCGTCGGCCACAGCCTGCTCGATGCGCTCAGTGGCTGTGGCAACCAACTCGGCACTAGGTCTTCGGTCAGGTCACCGGCTAGGTCGCCCAGGATCGCCCCTTGGCGAAGAGCCTCGCCGGGTCTGAGACGGCCTATGCCCACGAAAACCCCCATCGGAAGACAGGTCGCTGAAAACCGATGAGGCACTGGGCCTTGGCTCGCGCCTCCGAACGGAAAGGCGACCGGTCAGTCGGCGAGTGCCTCGCAACACGTGTTGGTGATCAAGCGGGTGACCACGTAGGGATCCATGTTGGCGTTAGGGCGGCGGTCCTCGATATAGCCCTTCTGGTCAAGGTGGACCTGCCACGGAATCCGGATCGATGCACCACGGTCCGACACGCCGTAGCTGAACTGGTCAAAGCGCTGTGTCTCGTGTGCTCCAGTGAGGCGCTCCTCAGACCCAAGCCCGTAACCGGCGATGTGCTCGGCTGGCTTGCCCTCAGCCCCAAGAGCCTCGCACGCCCTGATGATGGCGTCGTAGCCCTCACGCATGGCGTTTGTCGAGAAATTGGTGTGCGCGCCGGCACCATTCCAGTCACCTTTGATGGGCTTGGCAGCCACCGAGGCGTCCACGCCGAAATCTTCAGCCACCCGGTACAGGAGGTAGCGGGCCATCCAAACCTGGTCAGCCACGGCCACGGTGTCCACTGGTCCGATCTGGAATTCCCACTGGCCGAGCATCACCTCAGCATTGGTACCCGAGATAGCCAGGCCAGCATCCATGCANGCCTTGGTGTGGGCCTCGACGATGTCGCGACCAGCGATCTCGATAGAGCCCACGCCGCAGTAGTAAGGACCCTGGGGAGCCGGATAGCCCTCAACCGGCCATCCCAGCGGACGGCCCTCTTGGAAGAAGGTGTACTCCTGCTCNATCCCGAAGATCGGCTGCTGGTCCGCATAGGTCTCATACACCTCGGCACAGGCGGCCCGAGTGTTGNTGGGATGCGGGGTCATGTTCCCGTCGGGAAGNCACACATCGCACAGGACGAGGACGTCATCNCCNCCGCGGATCGGGTCTGGACATGAAAACACGGGACGAAGCACNCAGTCCGAGTTGTCGCCGGGGGCCTGGTTGGTACTNGAGCCATCGAAGCCCCAAATGGGGAGGTTCTGCGCGTCGTTGATGATCTTGGTCTTCGACCGCACGTAGGGGAGCGGCACAGTGCCGTCGATCCAGATGTACTCAGCCCTGATGGCCATGGTGTTCTCCTGATCCTTTGGTCTGATCGATGGGTCTGGTCAGTGGGTCCGCTACGNGGCCCNTGATGGCCCGACTCCTCGCCGGACACCAAGCAACTTAGGGGAGCACCGGTTTCATGACTGTTTTCTAACTGTGAACACCATGTGAACGACGCACCCCGGCACTGGTGATCGGACCTCGGNCGCATCCATGCTGGGGTCATGGAAANTCCTGANACCGGCGACATGACAACAGACATCAGGCCNGACCGCGAGCGCCGACGGCAGNATCAGCAGGACTACGTCCTACGAACCATTGAGGAACGTGGGGTGAGACTCGTACGCCTCTGGTTCACCGANGTCCTGGGGCGCCACAAGTCAGTGGCCATCTCACCGGCTGAGTTGGAAACGGTGCTCGATGAAGGACTGCAGTTCGACGGATCGGCTATCGACGGCTTCAGCCGAGTCCAGGAAAGTGACGTGCTGGCCCGACCCGACCCGTCCACCTTCGAACTCCTCCCATGGGCCGACCCGTCGGAACCTTCTGGGACCATCTTCTGCGACATCACCAACCTCGACGGCACCTCCTTCGAGGGTGATCCCCGGCAGGTACTGCGACGCAACGTGGATCGCGCCCGGGCAGTCGGCTTCGAGATGTTCTGCGCCCCCGAGGTCGAGTTCTTCTACTTCGCCGACAGCGGGCCGGTGCCCACCACGCTGGACCGGGCGTCATACTTCGACCTGACCACCACCGATGTGGCCTCCGACCTCCGCAAGCAGACGCTGCACATGCTCGAAGCCCTGTCAATCCCGGTGGAGTATTCCTTCCACGAGGACGGCCCCAGCCAGCATGAGATCGATCTGCAGTACACCGACGCCCTGTCCATGGCCGACTCGGTGATGACACTGCGCTTGGCGGTCAAGAAGATCGCCATGGACCGCGGGGTGTACGCCACGTTCATGCCCAAGCCACTCAACGGCGTACAGGGGTCAGGGATGCACACCCACCTGTCGTTATTCCGCGACGGAGAGAACGCCTTCCATGACCCCGCCAAGGCCGATGGCTTGTCCGACACCGCTCGGTCATTTATCGCTGGCCTGCTGCACCATGCCCGGGAAATCACTGCGGTCACCAACCAGCTGGTCAACTCGTACAAGCGGATTAACGAGGGCTACGAGGCCCCCCGATACGTCTCGTGGGCCCGCAACAACCGATCGGCTCTCGTGCGGGTTCCCATCACCAAACCAGGCAAGGTCGACTCGACCCGGATCGAGTACCGGGCACTGGACCCGGCGTGCAACCCGTACCTGGCCTTCTCGGTACTGCTGGCTGCCGGCCTGCGAGGCATCGAAGAGCATCTTGAGTTGTCTGCCGAAGCCACGATGAACCTCTACGACCTGAGCCGCGACGAACAACGGGATCTCAGAGTGGCCCGCCTGCCCCACAACCTCGAAGAGGCACTCGACGAGATGGAAGCTTCCGAACTAGTACGCGACACCCTCGGTGACCACATCTTCGAGTGGTTCCTGCGCAACAAGCGGTCCGAGTGGAATGAGTACCAGCGGCAGGTCACGCCGTTCGAGCTCGAAACGTATCTACCGAACTGGTGAAGCCTGCCGAACTGAGGATGTCTGGACGGTTGAGAACCCGCCGAAGCGGGCAAACTGGAGGGGCAGGGCGCCGCTGTTGACCCGCCGAGCCACCATGGATCCCCTTCTCGTCTTCCCAAATCCGCCTCCACCGGAACTGGCCCAGTGTCTGGATCTGGACGGCTGGTCGTGGAAAGCCGTCAACGACGCTGAGGCCGCCATGGCCGAAGAGCCCGAAGAGGGCTGGTCAGGCGCCGTCGTGGTAGCCGATAGCGACCCGGAGGGCGCCTTTGCCCTGTGTCGCCGCCTCCGCAAGGTAGAGGTCCCAATCCAACCCCTGCTGATCCTCGTGGGTGGAAGCCAATTGACCGCCCTGGAACTCAGAGACGACCTGTTCGATGACTTCTGCCTAACTCCACTGAGGCCAGCCGAGCTCCGAGCACGGATCGAGCACCTGTTCTCGCGAGCCGGCCGGGGTACCCGTCCAGAACTGGTGGAATACGGTCCTCTCGCCCTCAATCTCGAGACCTACCAGGCCGCCGTGGACGGTGAGCCGCTCGACCTCACCTACATGGAGTACGAGTTGCTGAAATTCCTGGCCGCCCACCCGGGCAAGGTCTTCACTCGTGAGACCCTGCTGAGCCGGGTATGGGGCTACGACTACTACGGGGGTGCCCGCACGGTCGACGTCCACATCCGACGACTTCGGGCCAAGCTCGGCGAGGAACACGCCGGCCTGATCCACACCGTGCGGTCGGTGGGCTACCGGTTCGGACAGTCCCGCTGGGGCCTCTGACCGGGATATTACGACTNNCCGGACGCTCNGTCAGTTGGCGNCGTCGGCCCANGNGTCNNTCTCGCTCNGCNCCAGCANCTCTGACCCTTCGTGTGCGTTGTCAACGTCCTTCTTTAGGAACCCTCCCAGCAGCGCGGCGGCCAGGGCTCCGCTCATGAGGATGCCAACCGGCATCACCACCACGAGCAGCAAGATCATCAGGACGGCACCAATCATGGAACCAGTCTGCCATCTCGATAAGAGCCAGTGCACCCCGATCGGGCGGCCCACCACGACCGGCCTTAGGAGAGGTGGACGACGGCTTCCACCTCAAAGAGCGCCCCGATGGGTAGGGCGGCTACGGCTACGCACGACCGGGCTGGTCGGTGATCGCCGAAAGCCTTGCAGTAGATCTCGTTGATGGCGGCGAAGTTCCCCATATCCGTCAGGAATACCGTGGTTTTGACCACCTGGTCCATCGTGGCCCCATTGGCCTCCACCTGGGTCCGGAGGTTGAGCAGCGCCTGGGCCGCCTGAGCCTCCACCCCACCCTCAGCCAGCGAACCAGCCACCGGGCCGTCCACGGTGTCCACCTCAACGATGCCGACCTGGCCACTGACGAACAGCAGGTCGCCAGCACGCATTACCGGGCTGTAGGGACCGACTGGCTTACCCATTGGGACTCCGTTCTTCGACGAAAGACGAGCCTGCCACACCCCTGCCCAGCGGACCTATCCAGTAGGCAGGTCGGGAAGGCTCCCACGATGGACCCACGTGGCCGCGGCCACCGCGGCGAAGACGGCGTCAGATCCGTTAACCGGCCGACCGCTGTCGGCCAGCACCTCCACGGTGATAAGAGGAGTCTCAGTAGCCCGGACGATGCCGAAAGACCGCACAGTTAGGTCATGGACCGTCCCGGTGGCATCCACCGATAGGCCCTCGGCGGTGATCCAACTCCAGGCCATGTGAGCGGCGCCGATGCAGAAGGACCGCAGCACCACCTCGTCGATCGGATCCCCACACCGCACGGTGACCCGGATGCCGTCATCGTCAACGATGGCTGTCGCCTCGGCACCGTCGGGGGACACGACGGGTTGACCGGAAACCAGCGCCCCGGCACCAGTGAGCAACACTACGGCTTCGGCCCAGCCGGCGGCTCGGACGGCAGCCGAAGTGGGTGGCCCGACCACTTCCACCTCGACCACATCAAGGCCCGGGGCCACCGCCGCCACCGCCTCAGCGATGCCAGGTGTCCGGGCCACCCGCAGTACACCCGTTCCATCCGCCGAGGCGCCACCGGCCACCGGGGGGCGCTTGACGCCGAACCGAACGATGTCCTCCCGAGACGGCGCGACCAGCACCGGCGATCCGTGGGCATCGGCGAGAGCCCGTGCCACGGCAGGCAGTGAGGAGTCGACCTTGGCACCGAAGGCCCCACCGTTGGCTAGGGGACCAACCGGCTCACCGGCGGGTAGGCACCATGCGGCATCGGTCTCCAGCGGGGCCGGCTCCACCCACACTGTTCGCAGCACGGCGTCCCAGTCCCCGCCCGGTAGATCGATGGGTGGCACCACCTCAGCGGTGGTCCTCCGGCCCTGGACCTTGCCGGCGGCCCGCCTGGCCTCGGCCAGCGTGCCAGCCACCACCCAGGAGCCCGGATCGTCGGGCGGACCGTCACCGGGAACCGCTACCAAGGCGTCCAGCGGGGCCGTGTCAGCAGCAAAACCACAGCGCCCGAGCGGCACCTCGGGACCGACCGTCTGGAGACTTCGGCCCTCGAGGGTGGCTCGCCGGTCCGAGGCCTTCCCATCCGGAGGGGCCCACTCGGACTGGTTGGACACAGGGATCGGGGCGATACCCACGGCCACCTCCCAGGCATCGAGCACGGTCTGCCAGCCAGTGCAGCGACAGAGGTGGGCGTGCAGGGCCCGGGCGGCACGATCACGGTCCGGTGGTACCTCGTTGTCAGAAAATTGGTTGTTCGCGAATTGGCTGACTGCCGACCCCTCCAGCCCTACGAAGCGGAGGATGATGCCCGGTGTGCAGAACCCGCACTGGCTACCACCGGTGGCACAGAAGGCCTCCGACCAACGCTGGACGTCTCCGTCGGACAACCCCTCCAGTGTTGTGACCGATCGGCCGGATACTCGACGCAGCGGCGTCACGCACGACACCCGCGGCTGGCCGTCGACCAGCACGGTGCAGCAGCCGCATTGTCCCTGGGGACTGCAGCCGTCCTTAACCGACCGGAGATTCAGGGGACCACGCAACGCGTCTAGCAGGGTTCCACCGACATCGACCAGCTCGACCGGCTGGCCGTCGACGGTGAGGTGCACCGACGCCCCCTCTGACACGTGCTCAGTAGATGCCATCTCCATTCGATGAGTGTGCCCGGTCACCGGTACGGTCATCCACCATGGAGTCGACCTGGGGACCAACCTGGGGACTAGTCAGAGGGAAGGCATCGATTAGCCGACCGCCGGTGACCGACCGGCGGCGGGTGCTAGCCGGACTGGCCGGCTTAGCCGGTGGAGCCCTGCTGGCAGCGTGTGGAGGGGGGCGACCCGACGCCGCCGCTGTGGTCACCACCACAAGCCGTAGCTCGTCCGATCCGACCGGATGGCGACTGGGCGCCCGGTTCGCCGACGGCTACGCAGCACCCAGCACCTTGGTCGCCGGCTCTACCCAACGGGCGCCCTACGTACTCCTCGGCTCTGACGGTTGGCCGCTGGACGACGAGGCACCCGACCAGTTGCACCTCACCATTCGTCNAGCGGGCGTCGNCGGTGCAGTGATGGCCACTCATACCGTGGCCCGCCACGGCGGCGCCAATNCCACCCCCTACTTCCCGTTGGTGTTCCAGGTCGACAACCCCGGGGACTACNTNGTGNACATNGAGGCCGGAGACGGGATANCAGCNGGCGCCGATCCCCANNACCTCCGGGTGGTTGGAGNCGACGAGNTCGACCTNGTNCAGGTTGGCGACNCCCTTCCGGCGATCGTGACCCCGACGGTCACCNATNCAGCCGGTGTCGATCCGATCTGCACCGAGCCCAACGGGCCATGCGCATTCCACGCCCACACCTTGGCCGAAGCCCTGGACCGGCCCGGCCCCGTGGCCCTNCTCGTGTCCACCCCCCGGTTCTGCCAGTCCGACGTGTGCGGGCCGACCGTCGGCCTACTGCGATCGGCGCTGCGGGTCCGATCGGAGCCGTGGACAACGGTCCACGCCGAGGTCTACACCGGNCCGGAGACCGGGGACTTCTCCACCACGGCGACCGTGTCCGCACTCGGTCTGACGTTCGAACCAAGCCTCATGGTGGCTGACGCCGGGGGCATCGTCACCGCCGGTCTCCACTACNCGATGGACGCCACCGAAGTGGCCGCCGCGCTGGGATCAGCCGTCTGAGGGTCGCTCGATCGANNAATCAGTTTGTGATCAGAAGCGTCAACTGAACGACTGGCCGCAGCCGCAAGTGCGCTGGGCGTTCGGGTTATCGATCGAGAACCCAGCCTCGTTCAAGCCGTCCTTATAGTCCAGGGTCGCACCTTCNAGCAGTTGAGCNCTGGACGGATCAACCACCACTCTGACCTCCCCGAACGCCTCTTCGAGGTCATCGGCGGCTCGCTCGGTNTCGAAGTACATCTCGTAACTGAATCCTGAGCACCCACCCGGACGCACGGCNACTCGCAGAGCCAGGCCCTCCTCGGACTCGCTGGCGATGAGCTGACCCACCTTGGTGGTGGCACCGTCNGTCAAAGTGATCATCGATTCCTCCCGAGACTCCGGTGGTTTGCAGTCCTCTTATTGTACCTGTCAACTCCAGATCAAAGCCACCAGCCAGTACCCCGATCGGCCCCAGCAACGTTGCCCGTAGCATGGAGTCATGGCCGAGACGCCACCCACCACCCCGATTCCCGACGACGTCTCTACAGCCGGGCCCACCACCGGTGACGTGATGGGGGTGCTTCGCGGGGTCATAGACCCCGAACTGGGCACNGACATCGTCGAACTGGGCATGGCCCGCGCCGTGACCATCGACGACGACGGCCGGGTGGACGTGACGATTGCCCTGACTACCTCAGGTTGTCCGCTTCGCGCCCAGATCCAGCGTNACGTCAGGGCTCGGGTGGCCGACCTGCCTGGCGTNTCGTCAGTCCACCTGTCCTGGGACGAGCTCACCGCCGAGGAAAAGGCCACGGCTATGGCCAAGGCCCGCTTCAACGTAAGCCGCAATGCGCCTGACACCGAGATTCCGGCTACCACCCGGGTACTGATGGTGGCCTCTGGTAAAGGAGGCGTCGGCAANTCTTCGGTGACCGTCAACCTGGCCGCAGCGCTNGCCGCTCGCGGTATGACCGTCGGGGTCATGGACGCCGACATCTGGGGCTTCTCGGTACCTCGAATGCTGGGCGTCGAAGGTCGCCTCGGGGGCTCCCCCGAGGTCGGCAAGATCTCNCCCATCGAAGTCCTCATCGGCGACGGCGTCGTGAAGGTCGTCTCGATGGGNTTCTTGGTCGATGACGAGGANTCGGCCCTCATGTGGCGGGGGCTGATCCTGAACCGGGCAGTCCAGCATTTCTGCGAGGACGTGGCCTGGGGTCCGATGGACTACCTGCTGATCGATATGCCGCCGGGCACCGGCGACGTCCAGATGGGTCTGGCAAAGATGCTTCCCCAGGCCGAGATGCTGGTCGTCACGACCCCAGCGCTAGCCGCCCAGAAGGTGGCCATCCGGGTGGCCAACATGGGTCGCGCCAACTATCTGCGGATCGCCGGNGTGATCGANAACATGGGCGCCTACGTGGCACCCGACGGNAGCCACCACGAACTGTTCGGGGCTGGTGGCGGCGAGACCCTGGCCGACCAGATTGGATCTCCACTACTGGGGAGCATCCCGTTGGACGGGGCGGTAGCTGCCGGTGGTGACGCCGGCCAGCCAATTGCCCTCGGTGACGGTCCTGCAGCCGACGCCTACCGGGAGATCGTCGAGCGGATCGTCACTGAAGCGGCTCCACCGGTGGACATGGCGGGATGCAGTGCCCGACTGCTGGCCGCAGCCGAGGACGCCCTGAATGCCGCCGAAGCCTGAACGGCCATAAATACCGATAGCCGATGACCAGAGGCTGAAGTTCAGTCCTCGAGTCGACCCGGTTCGTCGGGGTTACCCGAAGGTCTGTCTTCCCAGGAGTCAGCGTCTAGTACACCGCCACCGGACATCGCTTCTCCTCTCCAGCCGTAGGTGAAAGTGGTCCCACCATTGGCCACCGAGCGGGTTAGGCGACGGGTTGCCCCCGCCCGCACCANGGCCCTGGTTGGCGGAAATAGCAATGCCAAGCCCACGGCGTCGGTCACGAACCCGGGAGTGAGCATGAGGGCACCGGCCGCCAGTACCAGGAGGCCGTCGACGATCTCACGACCTGGAATCCGACCGGCAGCAGCCTCTCGCCGGGCCCGGCGCAGGATGCCCAGCCCCTCCCGGCGAACCAGCCATGCGCCCACCACGCTGACCAGCACCAGTAGCCCGATGGTGTTCAGCACGCCGGTCGAACCCGCCACCTGCACGATGACTGCCAACTCGACGATCGGAGTCACCACAAACACCAGGAACAGGATGAACAACACGACCGCATGCTAGGTCCACACAGTCGGGCCGAGTCCCAGCACCGAGCATCCGCCTATCCTCGAGACGGCATGTCCCGTTCCTCCGACCCGTCACCTCAGCAAAGGCCACCCAGCGTCGACCGACTGGCCCGGTCGCTGGCCGACACAGGCCTGCCTCACCCTCTGCTGGTCGATGCCGCAAGGACTGCAGTCGTCGAAGCGACGGCTGCCGGGGACCCGGCCAGCGCCGGATCGCGGGCTCGCGTGTTGGCCGAGGACACGGCACGGGCTCTGCTGACCGACGTGGTCAACGCGAGTGGCGTACTCCTGCACACCAACCTCGGCCGGGCCCCGTGGAGCCCCCCGATGGGCGATGACCGTCGCTACACCACCTTGGAGTTTGATCTAGCCAGCGGATCGCGGGGATCTCGCCAGGACGGTGCACCGGCACTACTGGCCCGGGCATGCGGTGCCGAAGCGGCCATGGTGGTCAACAACTGTGCCTCGGCGGTCCTCCTGGTGCTAGCTGCCCTGGCCGCCGGACGGGGCGTGGCGATCTCACGCGGCGAACTGGTAGAGATCGGCGGCGGATTCCGGATTCCCGACGTGATGGACCAGTCCGGTGCCCGACTAATCGAGGTGGGCACCACAAACCGGACCCGTATTGACGATTTCTCCTCCGCCCTGGCCTCCCATCCCGACGTCGCCCTAACCCTGTCCGTCCACCAGTCGAACTACCGGATCGAGGGCTTCACGGAAACGGCCTCGGTAGCCGACCTGGCCGATCTGGCCGTGCCGGTGGTGGCCGACATCGGGTCGGGCCTACTGGATGCCGCCTGCCCATGGCTCGAAGACGGTCCACCAAGTTGGCTGGCCGGGGAACCTGCGGCTCGTCAAACACTGGAAGCCGGTGCGGCATTGGTGACCTTCTCAGGTGACAAGTTGCTGAGCGGCCCGCAAGCAGGGATCATCGCCGGTCAGGCAGACCTGGTGGCGGTATGCGCCGCCCACCCACTAGCTCGGGCCCTCCGGCCTGGAAGCCTTGTACTGCGGTCGCTTCAGGACCTGGCGCTGGCCTATCTGGCTCGCGACGGTCAGAACATCCCGTTTTGGCGAATGGCAACTACTCCGGTCGACGAACTCCGTACCCGGGCCGAGCGAATCGCCCCAGAACTAGCCGCCGACACCGTGGCCGTGCCAGGAGGGGGAACACTGCCCGGCGTGGAGATCCCCTCGGCCGGGCTGGTGCTGGCTGGTGACCGGGTGGCCGAGTTGCGGGCTGGGACACCACCGCTGGTAGCCCGGGTGGCAGACGACGCCACGGTGCTGGACCTGCGGACCGTCCATCCAGACGACGATGGCATAGTCGCCGCAGCCATCACCGGGCTTGTACCTGCCACCACACCCGCAGGCCCTACAGCACACGACGAGGCTTGACGGGTGCACGTCGTCGCTACAGCCGGCCACGTTGACCACGGCAAGTCGACTCTCGTCGAGGCCCTAACCGGGACCGACCCCGACCGGTTCACCGAGGAGAAGGCCCGTGGCCTGACCATCGACCTGGGTTTTGCCGCCACCACCCTGCCCTCGGGAGCCACGCTGTCATTGGTCGACGTCCCTGGCCATGTCCGGTTTCTCAAGAACATGCTGGCCGGGGTAGGTGCCGTCGACGCCTGCCTGTTCGTGGTGGCGGCCACCGAGGGCTGGAAGCCCCAGTCCGAAGAACACCTCCGGATCCTCGAGTTGCTTGATATCGCCCACGGCGTGATCGCCCTCACCAAGGTCGGGCCGGCCGACGACGACCTAGTGGACTTGGCCCGCCTAGAGATCGCCGAGCAAGTAGAGGGAACGTTCCTGGCCGGTGCACCGGTGGTGGCAACCGATGCCCCCACCGGGGTGGGGCTCGACGAGTTACGGGCCGCGCTGGACGACTTGGTGGCCACAGCGCCGACCGCAGTCGACCACGGTCGGCCCCGACTTTGGATTGATCGGACTTTCTCGGCTCGAGGTGCCGGCACCGTGGTGACCGGTACGTTGTCCGGCGGCGCACTGCGGGTCGATGATGAGTTAGCCATCCACCCGAAGGGCACCGCCGTGCGTGTGCGGTCACTGGAGAACCACCACGCCGGACACCGCGAATTACCACCAGGCAGCCGATGCGCTGTGAACCTGGTCGGTGCTGCCCACGACGAGATCGCNCGNGGCAACGTACTGGTCCGGACTAACCAGTGGCACCACACCACGGTGTTCGATGCCTCGCTNCGGGTACTAGACCGACTGGACCATCCCGTGTCCCGCCGAGGCGCCCACGTCGTCTACCTCGGTTCCGGCGAGCATCCGGTTCGGATGCGCATCCTCGGTCCTAACGCACTGGAGCCNGGAGCCGAGGGATCNGTGAGGATTTACCTGCCACGGCCGCTGCCCCTNCTCCCTGGTGACCGGTTCGTACTGCGCGAGTCGGGGCGGTCCGAGACGGTTGGCGGAGGCGAGGTACTTGACGTCGACCCGACGGAGAAGGCCTCGACGGCCCGACCCGACCGGTCGATGGACCGGGTNATCCGGGAACGGGGCTGGGTGGATGCCGACGAACTGGAACGCCTGACCGGTAAACGCCGNGACCCCGACGTAGGTAANTGGGTAGTCGACCCCGAGGTGCTGCATGAGGTACTGGAACGGCTGCGGACCAGGCTCGGGACCGCTGGTCCGATGGGCCTGGAGCTGGCCGGCCTGGAACCATTCGAACGAGCCGTCACCATTCTGCTGGGCGACGCAGTGGTCGAAGCGGGCAGGTTGGTTCCCATAGGAATGGCCGACCCGTTGGCTGACCACCCGTTCGTCGCCGCTTTGGCTGCCTCGCCGTTTGTGCCACCGGCTCCTGACGGTGTCGATCGGGGCGAACTGCGTGAACTGGTCCGGCGGGGCGACGTCATCGAGGTGGAGGGAATCTTCTACGCCGCGTCGGCTATCGAGGAGGCAGCCCGNCTGGCAGCCCGGCTACTGGACGATGAGCCAGAGGGTTTCACCGTCTCNGCGTTCCGCGAGGCTGCTGGCAATACCCGCAAGCANNCCATGCCACTGCTCTCACATCTGGACAGCACCGGCGTGACTCGACGGCGCGAAGACGTACGGATCGCCGGCCCACGCCTCCCGGATGCCTAACGAAAACCGTGGACCGGGCGTACAGATGGTCGGTCGACCGGTCAGGCTCCGATCATGAGGCGGCGTTCAGCCTCGTTGGTCCCACCCCAGATCCCATGGAACTCGCCGCTGTCNACNGCAAACTTGAGACACCGACCGACCACGGCGCACTGGTCGCAGATGGCCTTGGCCCGGAGTTCTCGGACACGCTTCTCGTCCCGGCTCTCACCGCCTCCAGGCGGGTAGAACACCGCAGCCTGTGGGCCCCGGCACGCTGCCTTCGCCTGCCACTCTCGGATGTTGCCGGCACCCGGCATCCGCACACCCCCTGTGGTCGCTCGACCCGATCGTCCGGGTCGCAGACTCCGAACCTATGGCCCTTGTACCGGCCGGTACAAGGGCAGATTCCGATAGCAGGTCGCCTACGTCGGTATGGGAGCAGATCAACGTCGGCGATAATCGCGGGCCCCGCCCTGTGTGGGCTCGACCTCCAGCCACAGGCCNTCGACGCCGGTCACCCGGATCGGACCACCGGGCTCTACCGGGGTGGCCCGGTTGGTGGTGGCCCGCCAAACGGCGTCACGCACCCGGACCGTGCCGTTCGGCGAGAGGTCGTCCTCGGCGATCCCCTCCTCACCGATCATCCACTCCCGGCCGATAGTTGGCGTAGAGAAGCGGGTCCGGACCATGGCCGGCATCCCACCGACCACACCAGCCACCGTGCCAAGCAGGCCGACAGTCAAAGTGATCCATGAGAACGACTGCCCCTCGAACANGAACACCGACCCGACGACCAAGGAGATCGTCCCAATGATCGACCACAGGCGGGGGATGCCCGCCTGAACGTCGATGGCGAAGCCNACGAAGGCGAAGACCAGCACGCCGACCGCCCAGCCTCGAGCCGGTAGAACTCCCAGACCGTAGGTGGATAGCAGGAAGCAACCGGCGCCGATGACNCCGGCGATGCCCACACCGGCGGTNTACAACTCGAAAACCAACANGCCCATGCCGAGCAGNAGGAGCAGGTACGCCACCGCGGGGCTGGCCACTGTGTGGAAGAACTGGGACAACACGTCNAGTTGGCGAAAACGGGTCGGGGTGACCGGTTGGATNGTGGGGCCNTNGTCACCGTCCACNGTCCGAACCTCAAANCCCGGTACGCCGACGAGGTGCTCGAGNAGGACNGGCGCCGGGCGGGCAAGACCGCGTTCGATGGCCTCGTCGTAGCCGACGGCCCGGTCCACCAGATCGGTGTCGACGGGCAGCCCGAANGGCAGGCCGAAGCGTTCGCCCAGCACNGATTCACCTAGTACTCCCAGATTCGCACCGGGGGCAATGCCCACGTCGTCGCCAAGAGCCACGAGGCGGGCCATGGGCCCGGTGACCTCGGCACCTGATGGCCCCACCCAGAACGANANGGGTACCGGCGCGGCCACGATCAGTTCGGCTAGGCGAGCCAGTTCGGCGTCGTCGACCACCGAAGCGGTGCTGTCGACTTGGAGGACCACGGCCACCGTCTCGTGCGGATCCAGCGAGGAGAGCACGTTGGCCAGCATGTCGACCAGGACCGGATCGAGGAACCCGTGGACCTCCACCACGTCAACCACCGCCGTTGGGGCGTGTACACCATCCTCGTGTTCGGCGTGGGCGAAGGCGGCCGGTGCTGTGATCCCTAGGACAGCCGTGGCGACGAGTAGGCCTGCGATGAGACGGCGCAAAATAAGGAGGTGCGCCATGACATGGTGGAGGATGGGGGAGGACATCATGGAATCCAGAGTGAGAGAGGCGCGGGGATCTGGCGGGCCGACCCGGCTGGGCCGAAGGACAAGCCTACGAGCCGCCGCCGGCCACCATCCCGGTTCAGTCGGGAGCTTCGCCGAGGGCCAGCGCGGCTTCTTCGACGGTCTCGCGTACCGGCACAATCCGGTCGAAGCCGGTGGTATGCAACAACCGGGTCAATGCTGGCCGGTTGCAAGCCACGGCCACGTCGCCATCGTTCTCCCGGGCCCGTCGGATGCCTCCGATCAGAGCACCTAGGCCGGCTGAGTCCATGAACGGCACGTCGGATAGATCGACCAGCACGTAGGACTCGACGGCCAGGTCGGTCAAAGCCTCGCGGAACTGAGCCACCGTGTAGGCATCAAGTTCGCCGGCGGGTCGACACAGGACGTAGCCGTCATGTCGTTCAACGGTGATCTCCAACATCGGGTTCGCCTCCTAACGGTTCAACCTGCGGAACGAAGCAGTCCATAAGAGCAACGTAGTCGGCGGCGGACGGCAAGGGTCACCGACCCCCCGGTACGCTCCCGCTTGTGAACGAGACCCCCACGCTGCCGACGGCCCCTCAGTCCACGGTACTTGTGGCCACCGACGCCGACCACGTCCACGACGAGGTGGCCGCAGCCTTGAGTGGTGACCATCAAGTGGTTCGGGTACATACCGGCGCCGAGGTGCTGACCGCGGTGAC
This sequence comes from Acidimicrobiaceae bacterium, assembly GCA_002714485.1. GTDB lineage: Bacteria > Actinomycetota > Acidimicrobiia > Acidimicrobiales > MedAcidi-G1 > UBA9410. The sequence continues at coordinate 22,706 of PAXM01000035.1, read as the reverse complement.
CACCCACCAGCCGGTGCTGGTAGTGCTCGACCTCCAGATCGGAAACATGGGCGGAATGGCTACCTGTCTTGACCTCCGCCTCGAGCAACGGGCCGAGAGGATCCCAGCCCAGCGGATTGTGATGCTCCTAGACCGCGACGCGGATGCCTTTCTGGCGCACCGCGCTGAGGCTGACGCTTGGTTGGTAAAGCCGGTCGACGCACTGGTGCTGCGGCGAACCACTCGCGAGGCACTAGCTGCCTGAAGTCCGCTGCCAGACGCCTGTCCGGCACTCGCGGCTCCGACCGGTCCCCACGACCCGCCGGTACCCTTGCCCGCCTACACGGGTAGTGGCGCAGGTTGGTAGCGCGCCTCGTTCGGGACGAGGAGGTCGTGGGTTCAAATCCCGCCTACCCGACCATGGGGTCTCAGCAGGTCATTGAAATCGTCTCGGCGGATTTCGACCACGATGAATGGTCACGTTCGGTCCGACTCACCCTCCTGGACGATCTCTGGTTGTCAGGATGCCTGTAACCGGTCGAGTTCCTTCGATAATGGTGTTCACCCGTGATCTACGGATACACGACAACCCGGCCCTAGTTGCGGTGTGGCGGGAAAGCGCCCCACCTGTGACCTTGTTTGTTCTCGATGACGGCTTGTTGAACATGCCCCGGTCACCTACAAACAGATTGAAGTTCCTCGCAGATTCGCTGCGGGACCTAGATCACTCGCTACGGACCCTTGGTGGACAGTTGCTGGTAAGGCGCGGAGACTGGGACGTCGAGGTGATGGCAGCGGCCACCGAGGTTGGAGCATCAACTATCCACCTCTCCAACGATCACAGTTCCTTCGCATCTACGAGGCTCCAACGACTCGAACTCAACGCACGAAGACACGGTCTCCGCATACAGCGACACAACGGGGTCTCTGTCGTCCCGCCTGAAATCCTGCAACCCACTGGCGGTGGTGGCTACAAAGTGTTCACTCCTTATTTCCGCCGGTGGAGCAGTGACAGGTGGCGGACTATCGAGCCTCCGCCACCCCCCGTGCAGGACCCCGTCTCAAAAGTCGGTCCTCCTCGCCTCGTCGAAGCCGGAGATTTCCTCGAGGGGCTGACTATTCCCACACCTGGTTTGTCGATAAATGGTGGGGAAACCGCAGGTCGACAGAGACTGTTCGAATGGCTTGATCACGGTCTGGAAAGGTACGGGACGGCCCGAGACCGCCCGGGTGACGATCAGACATCCCGACTCTCTCCCTACCTACACTTCGGTTGCCTATCTCCACTGGAAGTCGCCGTTGCTGCAGCCGAACATCCAGAAGGTGGCGAATTTCTCCGACAGTTGGCGTGGCGAGATTTTTTCCTACAGGTCCTAGCTCACCGCCCCGATACTTCCTGGCGGGACTTCCGGTACCGAGGCGACACGTGGGACCAAGACCCAGAAGCGTTTCGGGCCTGGTCCGAAGGCCTTACGGGTTATCCGCTCGTCGACGCTGGGATGCGCCAATTGGTCGCTGAAGGTTTCATGCACAATCGCCTTCGAATGGTGACAGCTTCCTTTCTTGTCAAGGATCTCTACCTTGATTGGCGGCTCGGAGCAAAGCACTTCATGGAGCATCTTGTCGACGGTGACGTAGCCAGCAACCAACTCGGATGGCAGTGGGTTGCTGGCACCGGAACGGACGCGAGCCCCCACCGAGTCCTCAACCCGATCCGGCAATCAGAGCGATTCGATCCTGAAGGTGCTTACATCCGTCGATGGCTACCAGAGTTAGCGAGCGTGACCGGCTCTGTTGTCCACGACCCGCCTGACGATCTACGTCGGGCTTGCTCCTACCCATCCAAGATCGTGGACCATCACGAAGCAATCGCTCGCTTCAAAGCCTTAAGAGCTGGTTGAACCCATCACCCTGGAGAGATGAAGACCTTTCCAAATGGACTGAGGGCCCCCATCGCCGGTCGTGGGACGACTCAAGCATCTGGATCCGACCTTCCCGGGCCTCGCACACCGACTAGATCAGGGTGGATTNGACCCNANCTGCCATGGCGAGANNNGGCGCNANNAGCNCCTAGTCAACNGATGCTTTCCCNACTTAGGTTGGAACNACTCTCATGATCCGGTCCCGGNTCGANCAGTNTCGGATCGTGCTTCAGCAGCAGTGACGACGCCTGAAAGCATCCTCCTGAAGATGGGGATGTGCNCTGGAACCAGTGCNTACCAGTAGAGGCGACCTAANAGNCCTCGAGGTGCAAATAGCGCACGCTGNGTNATCNGGGTTTNTTCTGGCCCTGTTTCCACTTNCCATTCAAGCCAGGCATGGCCGGGAAGGCGCATCTCTGCACGGAGTCGCAGTGACGAAACGTCGGCCTTAACCACGGTAAAGAAATCNACAGTGTCCCCAAGTCGAAGTTCCACGGGATGACGGCGTCCCCGTCGCAGCCCAACGCCTCCAATGATCTTGTCAACGAAGCCACGAATGGCCCAGAGTCGGTTGAAAGCAAACCATCCATTTTCCCCACCAACCGACCGGATGACAGCCATCACATCTTCTCGATCTGCTCTCGCCGTCCGGGTTCTTGTGTCATCGAGCACCCGTCCTCCAGACCAAGAAGGATCTCCTGGGGTAGGAAGCGCTGCCCCAGTGGATGGNTTCACCCCCGATGCATCTGTCCACCGGGTTGGCAACTCNAGGTCANGCACCCTCCTTACCGATCTTTCGATCGCCTGNTGNAGCCCGTGGGACGGATACCGANCAAACCNTGCNATCGTCCGCTCTCCCACCACGACATCGCTAGTAAGGGAATCAATAAGAGCCCTAGCCAGCCGAATGGGTAGCGGACTCACCAGGTTGACCCAGTGGGAGGACAGCCTCGGGGTGAGTACGGGCACAGGGAGGATCACCCGGCGACGGAGACCGGCAACATCGGCATATGCATCCATCATCTGCCGGTAGGTCAGATCTTCTGGTCCTCCAATCTCCAGGACCTGACCGAGCACGTCATCGCGTCCGAGAACATGGACCAAGTGGTCAAGAACGTCTTCAATGGCGATGGGCTGACAGCGGGTCTTGGTGACCCACCTCGGGACGACCATGACTGGTAGGACCTCGACGAGGGATCGNAGCATCTCGAACGAAGCACTTCCCGAGCCGATGATGACAGCGGCNCGGAGTTCCGTCACCGGTGTTCGCCCACCGGCGAGAGCACTGCCAACCCGATGACGACTAGCCAAGTGGGCTGAATGGCGGTCTGATTCGTGACCTAAACCGCCGAGATAGACAATCTGGTCCAACCCTGCTGCTTCAGCAGACTCCGCGAATAGATCAGCCATCCGAAGTTCAAGTTCTTCGAATTCTTCAGAGGAGTTCATCGAATGAACGAGGTAATAGGCAGCCTGTGCTCCGCTAAGGGCATTTGTCGCCTGGTGGGGAACCGAGAGATCTGCTTCCACGACCTCGACGTCGTTTCGCCACGNTCTGTCTGCCAACTTTTCTGCATCACGGACTACGCACCGGACATCTCGACCTGCTTCAAGGAGTCGTGGAACCAGCCTTCCTCCCACGTAGCCGGTCGCACCGGTGACGACGACGNGACGCGTCGTTGTCATANCTNTTTCTTCTGGGCTACCCACTTGCTTCTCCTAANCGTCTGGATTCAGCGATCNGCTAGTGAGGTAACGAGGTCGAGGCCTCCGTGGAGGCTTTCCANTACGCCATCTANCCCCAACTCGTCGGGATTGATCTTGTGCACCGCAAGCCCACCGGCCAGNAGNGGTATATCCGGGCGGACAGACCTAACCGCGTCGACNCATNCCTGAAGATTTTCAAGNCCNTCGGCGAACGTCACNGAAAATACAACTGCCACCAGNTTGTCCGCAGCTTGGACTGATTCGGCGAAGATGTGTGCTGGANTGTTATTTCCAAGATTTTCAACTTCGAACCTTCGTCCAGNAAGTAGCAGCGAGAAGAGCGAAGCTGGAAGCCCATGCTCCTCAGCGGGAGGGCAACCAACGACAACCAATCCTCGTTTTCGTCCTGGAGGGAGGGGTACCGCTAAAAGACGACCAAGCAAGATGGGAACGACTGCCGATGCTCGATGCTCGTCGGCAATCGAACTGGTTCCCGCAGCCCAGTTCTCGCCAATCTTGGCCATTGCAGGAACGAGCAGGTCGGTACATAGTTCTTCGACCTCGCAGCCAGCAGCCCGAACTGATTGAGCAATCTTCCAGGCCCCTCTCTCATCTCCCCTGGTTAGAGACGCGATAAGAGGCTCAATATGCCGATCCAACTGACGATGCCCTCGTCCAACGCTGTTCGAAGGTCTGCTGGCAAAATTCTCGAGGTCGTCTGCGATCACACGCCATGTGCCACCACTCTTTGCTGCGGGTAGNAGGCCGGTACGAACNTAGCGATACACCGTCATGTAGTGGACGCCCAACTTCTCCGCTACTTCGTTGAGGCTCAATTCGTTGGAGTTCACTTGTGCAGCTCCTAGAGATCAGCACCTGANCGGAATATCTCCGCCAGAGGTCGCACGCGATCCACCATTGAAACCCGCCGTTCACTCAGCTCACGCCAAGTGAGGGTCGAAGTGCCATCCCGCAATCCAACAGCCCTCCGCAGCGAAAGGTCGGATGCATCGTCCGGACTCACCGCAAATCCGATTTCGGTGGCCACCCTCAACCCGTTTCGGGCAAGAAAACCTCCTGCGATGTCGGAGAACGCCCCGAGTAGGTCCATGTCGGGATCAAGGGCCTGAACCACAGATGCAAGATAAGCGAAGTTCTTCACGAACAGCATCAGTTCCTTGGGAATCCGGGCGCCCGCTCCTAGAAGATCCCTGAGCAAGCTTCGGAACTGGTCGACAAACTCCTCTTCGGAGAGTTCAAGCGGATCAAAATCCACACGATCGAGTTGGAGGTCGCTAATTAGGGCTTCAACATCGGTCTCGGGTGGGAAGGCTCCAAGGTCACGTACACCCACAATCTGCGCCTCTAGATCTCCAGTCATCAGACCCACTACATAACGAAGGAAGGCAATTCTCCGTTGGCCATCGAGTCGACCAGTGATTCCAAAATCGACGAGGTTGACGCTTCCCGACTCTCCAAGGAACACATTCCCAGCATGAAAGTCTCCGTGGAAAACGCCGTGGATGACCGCTCCTTCTAGAAGGCCTTCAACCATCTGACGGAACACTGCCGCAACTTGTTCTCGGTCGGCTGAGTGATGCTGAACTTCGCCAAGCGGTATGCCGCCAACGCGGCTCATAACGATGACCCGTTCGGTCACAAGGTCTAAGACAGGGCTCGGTACCTCCCAGTTATGTCGGGGGTTGGCTCGAAGAGCTCTGTCGACTTCAAAGAGATTTGCCACCTCAAGCTTGAAATCCAGTTCCTCACAGATGGTCTCTGCGAACAGTTCAACAAGGGCTGGGGGATTTGAAAGTGCAGCGATCGGAATTTTTCCGACGAGCCGAGGAGCCACCCAGGCCAGTACGCGTAGGTCCGCTGTGACCTTCCGACGGATCCCAGGACGCTGAACTTTCACCACCACCGGGGTCCCATCGAGCAGCTCAGCCTCATGGACTTGAGCAATTGACGCTGATGCCAGTGGGCGCTCACGAATCGAGGTAAAAGTCTCCCAAATCGGTCCTAATTCACGAGTCAGGACCTTCTTGATAGTGGGCCACGATTCTGGCTCGACGCGATCCCGACACCTCCGGCACTCCTCGACAAGGGCTTCCGGGAACACCCCCTCTGCCGCTGAGATGAGTTGGGCCAACTTGACGTAAGTCGGTCCCTGTCGCTCAGCTGCCTTCCGTAGTCGGGAGTACAAGGCTGGTTTACGTTCAATCTCTTGTTTTCTCCGGTCGAAGACCTTCCATGTCAGAAAAGCCCAACCAAAACGCCAGAGCGTGACTAAGAGCCTTAGTAAAGGCGGGAACGTGGGTTGCCTCACCAACTTTGGGATGCCCGCTTGAACCAAGTTTCGTCTGCCCACCGCCTCCCGTACCCAGGAGTCTTCCGCTGAAGAGGACGTACCGATGTCTGAGGACTTGTCGGTGATCCGCTCCACTGTCCCCCCGAGGGGCTCACCCGGAGAGGGTTCCCGAGTTGGGGCACTGTGGATTTCGACTTCTATGCGTGATGGTCCCCAGATCCCCATGGAAAGTGGCTTCCAGGAGACAGGGCTAACAAGCCTGAATGCTGGGACCTGCTCGACAAAGGCTGTCAGTGCCTCTTGAAGTTCAGCTCGAGCCAGAAACGCCCCCAGGCAGTGGTGGGCTCCACTGCCGAACGCCAAGTGCGGACAACTTTGACTCCGGTTGATCTCAAAGCGATAGCCATCACTTTCTCCCGCTTCACTAAGTCCAGCAGCATGTAACCCAATCAGCACGGTGGTCCCGGCAGGGAACAAGACACCGTCAACAACCAGATCCTGGGAAGCCAGTCGGGCCGTGGAGCGCACAGCTCCGATATAGCGAAGAGATTCTTCGATTGCCGCCGGGATGAGTGTCCGGTCGTGCCGGAGGGCAGCGTATTGCTCCGGGTGGTCACCCAAGACTGCCAGAGTCGCTCCCAACTGGTTGCGAGTCGTATCTGTTCCAGCCAGAAGTACGGCCTCGACCATCGCGACAAGTTCATTGCGATCAAGACGATCATCCTGCTCGTGGTCGCTGACCAGATCACCGATTAGGCCTTCGCGTGAAGAACCAGACTGCTCATCAATTAGACGGTTGATGTAGCCATCCAGTTCTCTCTGGGCGACCGTCACGTCCCCCAGTCGCGAGAGCACCGCTTCAGTGTCTGCATCAAGAGCGGAAAAGATGATGTCAGCCCACCGATCGAAGAGCTGCCAGTCCCGGTCATCAGCTCCAAGCAAACGACAAATGATGGGGATTGGATACGGCCGGCAAAGGTCAGCAATCAAATCCCCTCCTCCATAGGAGCAAAGGCGTTCCACGAGATTGTCTGCGTGTTGCCTCATAAAGGGTCTCAGGCGATCAGCTCCACCCGAGGTAAAGGAGCTATTAACCAACCGGCGGAGTCGACGATGGTCCTCGCCCTCTACCGAAAGAACATTGGGTCGTATTCTCAAACTCGTCGGAACATCCGGGATGGAAACCTGCGACCTAGCCAACAGATTTTCTAGGTCGGCCGAGACAGACTCCATGCGATCAAGCATCGATATCCCGGCTAATACTGAAAACCAGTTTGGATCTCGGAGGATACTTTTCGCCTGTTTGTAACCGAGCACCATTGGCCCAGCCGGCGTCGCCACGATCCATCCAGAGTCTTTGGCAACCTGCCGTGTAGCCGCAATCAGATCACCGAAGTCACTAGGTCGTATGTCAACGAACGGCAACGAACCTGGCGTGGAAGCGTCGGTCAACACCGTCGTCGAAACGGTTCTGCTCATGAACTCGGACTCCTGGTACTAGCTAACAAGCGTGTTTCCGATTATCTGCCGGGCCAAAGCTGACATTGATTTGTCGACTTTCAAGATATTTTCCTTCATCAGCTTTTAAGGCGGGACCCCTCCGGAGCGGGTCCACCATCCTCTCCATCGCGTGGGGCAGCGAAAGAGCTGGTGAACTTTCTCTCATTCACAGGGGGGGAAGAGAGATCCGCCCCGGAGGGAGACGGTGATCTACCGCTTGCTACGGCAGAAGTACTTGGTCGATGACGTGGATGACGCCGTTGGAAGCCTCGATATCTGCAGCCACAACGGTGGCGTCGTTGATGATCACCGAACCAGCATCCTCGGTGACCGAGATCTCAGCGCCGTTGACAGTGGTAACGGGCATCGCCATCGCTCCGACAACATCGCCGGCCATCACTCGGCCTGGGACCACGTGGTAGGTCAGTACCGCGGTCAACGTCTCGACGTCAGCGAGAAGTTCGGCGGCGGTCAATCCCAACGCCTCTAAGGCAGCTGCAAACGCAGCCTCGGTTGGGGCAAACACCGTGAACGGCCCTTCAGACTTCAACGTGTCGACAAGTCCGGCAGCCTGAACCGCTGCCATCAGCGTCGGGAACTCGCCTGCAGAAACCGCGACATCGACCAGATCTTCAGGCGAGGGAGCCATGTCAGCGCCTTCAACTTCTGCACTGAACTGGTCTCCACCGGATACGGGAGCCATCGCTTGATCGTCATCAGCACACGAAGTCGCGATCAACAAAATGACGCCCAACGCAACTAAGAGAGACTTCAAACGGACAGGGAACATGGATTTTCTCTCTTTTCTCAACACTAGAATATTAATTAGTACTAAATCTACAAACCAGCGTGGTCAATAGCAAGCTGGCGTTTCGTGACTCTGGGCACAGCCCCGACCCGCTCTGCACGTGCACGTCAACTAGAAGGGGTTAACGACTAGTTAGGCTGGAGAAGGGCCTTAAGGGCCAAAATCCTTTCCTGCCCTGAGCAAACAAAAACCAATCCAAACCCCATTATTTTTCTGACAACATCAATCCTGCGGGAGGAACCCCATGGCCACATACAACTGCTCTTCGTGCGGCATGTCCGTCAACGCCACCTGTGGCAACTGCAACGCCCCCCTGGTAGACGCCAACCTGACTAAGGACGACGGGTCGACAGTGCAAGTCTCGAAGTGCCCGAACGAGCATGGGAAGATCAAGTCCCCGATGTGTTGTGGCGCCGATATGGCGTGCGCCCTCTGAACCAATCCAGCGGCCGGGCACCGACCCGACCACGCCCACCGATCAACGTCGACGGAACCCGGCCACCGGTGACATCTGGTTGACCTACGGCCCCGCCCCATAGGTCGGAACCCGACGGATAATCGGTTCAGTGATGACGTCGGCGATCACGTCAGACGCGAACCGGGCTTCGAACCCGTGGGCCACGAAGTGGTCGGGGTTGATCCCGATGGCGAACAGCGCCCCGGTCACACTCTCGCACTGGTAGTCAATTGTAGAGCATGACCATCCCGCCAGGGAGAGCCAAGTGGTCCGAGAGTTCCTGTTCGTCNGTGGCCATGCGCCAGTCCAGGAGAGCNGCCGCATACTCGCCCATTGCCGGATGATNAGCCAGTGGTTGACGCTCATCGGGNTCAACCTCGAGGTCGAAGAACATCGCCGGCCAGCCTGCGAAGTGCACGTACTTNCCCCGNTGGTCACGGTGCACGGCCAGATTGCANCGATGGCCCGGAAGGTCNACCTGATCACCCAACCCCGCCCACGCNCGGAAGTCGAACTCCCANTGGGTNGATGTCCGCCAGCCCTCAGGAAGCGTTCCGGCCGGCACCGAGCCGTCCAGNAAGGGNCGAAGCGACCGTCCCTGGCACTGCCGTGGCACCTCCANCCNAACCAGGTCCAGCACTGTGGGCATGACGTCAACGTTCTCGGTGAACCCCTCCACCAGCCGGTTCATAACGGCCGAATCTCCGAACATCGGCGCCCGGACGATCATCGGAATGTGGAAGGACTGGTCGTGAAAGCCCAACTTCGACATCAGGCCGTGGTCGCCCAACATCTCACCGTGGTCGGAGGTAACGACTACCAACGTGTCGTCGACCGCCCCCAAGTCGTCCAANGCCCCAAGTAGTCGGCCCACCTGAGCGTCTACCTCGGCCATCATNCCGTAGTAGGTAGCCCGAACCTGCCTCAGNTCCAGATCGTCGGCCGGCGGACGATAAACCCCGAACGACCGGGCAGCTGTCACGAACGGATGAGCGTCGGTTNCCGNCCCATGNTCCATGATCGCANCGGGCACCGTCGCCGGGTCCACGAGGTCGTGGTANGGCGCCGGCACCGTGAACGGCGGATGGGGCCTGTAGATCGAGGCGTGGATGAACCAGGGATCACCGATGGCCTCCAACCGCTGTAACTCGTCGACCACCTCTCCAACCAGGAAGGCCGTCTCGGTCTCGTCGGCAGAGAACGGTGGCGGAGGCCACGACGCTCCCCGACCCTCGGGNACCTCCAGGTCNTGGCGGGGACGCANGAACCGCTTCCGATCCGANACGTCGTGNCCCCGGTCCTCCAACCACNGATACCAGGCNTCCCGATGTTCTGGGAGTTCGAGGCCCACCCGGAAGCCGGGCAGANTCCCTTCGTAGTCCTGTAGGCGGGGATCATCGGGATCCACCGTCCGGGGATCCACGGTGGTGTCGGTGTGGCCAAACAGCACCGGGTCATAGCCGGCGGCCCGCATNGCCAACGCCACATTGGTGAACCGGNNGTCCAAAGGGGTGCCGTTNTGNACAGACCGNTGCACGTGTTGGTAGGTCCCGGTCAAGAGGCTGGCCCGGCTGGGCCCNCANGGCGCAGNTTGNGCGTGNTGGGCGGTGAACCGCACNCCGTCAGCCGCCAAGTTGTCCAGATGGGGGGTGGCAACCGATTGGTGGCCGGCTGCCCCCANGCAGTCACCCCGCCACTGGTCCAGGGTNACCAATAGGACATTGGGTCGTCGCATCGGCCTCGATCCTGCCAGCCCNCCCGACCATTGGGCGACCACTNCCTGTCGGTNCACNACTAACGTCCGGCGATGGTCTGGTCACCNACNGGGTATTNCNCTCTCNCGCTGATTCCCCGCTCCGGACGNTCACTCGGCCTGTTCCTGGCNTTCANCGGGATGTTCCTGGTCTCCTCCGATGCCCTTCTGGTACGGGTCGCCGAACAGGACTCCGAAGTCGACGGTTGGACCATCGCCTGCATGGTCGGCCTATTTTCCTCCCCAGTGGCCTGGGGGCTGGCCNTCCGGAACCTCGGCCGNAACCTGGGTCGCGAGATAGCCCGATGGCGCCTACCGCTGCTATCCACCGGAGTGCTCGGTGGCATCGGCACCACGTCATTCCTGACCGCGGTAACCCTTACCGCAACATCGAACGTGGTAGCCATCATCGCGTCGGGCCCCATTTTCGCNGCCGTCCTATCCCGCATCGCCCTCAGCGAACGAACTTCGGCCCGAACCTGGCGAGCCATCGTCCTNACCATGACCGGAATCGTGGTGATCNTCGGTGGATCAATGGCCGGTGGCGGGATCANCGGCGATTTGGTGGCNCTCCTGGCCATCATGATCTTCGCCNTGAANNTGGTGATCTGGCGCCGATANCCCGACCTGCCCCGCACCCTGGTGGTGGCCGTCACCGCCACGTTNACCTTCCTGATCACCATCGGACCGGCCGATCCATCTCTGTTGGATCAAAAGGCGCTGCTGGCCACCTTGGCTATGGGNGGGTTCTTCGGNCCCGTCGCCCGACTCTGCATGTCGACGGCCACTCGCCACGCCCCTCCCGCNGAAGTCAGCCTGTTCACCCCGGTTGAGACGATCGCCGCTTCACTGTGGGTGTGGCTGTGGTTCGACGAGGTGCCGGCCACCGCGACCTTCATCGGTGGCGCGATAGTGGTTGCCTCTGTGTTCTACGGCCTGACTGGTCCAGCCCGTGAGGTCGACCCCGAACCCCCGAGGCAAGTATGACCCCGCCACCCACCAGTCCCGATCCTGTTCTCGACCAGATGGTCACCCTCAACATCGACCATGAGGTAATGGCGTGCAACCCGGCGCTGGCCGACACGGCTGAATTCTGCGCCGCTTNCGGCATCGATCCCGCCGATTCGGCAAACGCCATCCTGGTAGCCGGCAAGGCCCGCGAAGACGTGGAAAGACCATTCGCCCTGTGCTTGGTGCTTGCCACCCACCGTCTGGACGTCAACGGGAAGGTCCGCAAACGACTCGGTTCTCGAAAGGCCTCATTTGCGAATCCCGAAGAGACGGCGGCAATGACCGGCATGCAGATCGGTGGAGTCACCCCGTTCGGCCTGCCGCCGGGCTGTCCGGTACCGGTCTGGATTGACCTCGCCGTGTTGGATCGGAAACGGGTCGTGGTCGGCGGTGGATCTCGCGACCGAAAGATTCTTTTACCTCCGGCCGGCTTGCTTGCCCTTCCTGGTGCCGAGGCGGTCGAAGACCTCGCCAGGCCCATCCCCGCCCCCGACGGCTGACCCCGGCCCAGAAAACCGCAGCCCAGAAACGGATCAGGAACGGGTCAGGTGTTCGGCCAGCGCATTGCGGGCACTACCCGGGGGAGCCTCCGCAACCAGGCGGCGTACCATGTTCCCTCGGCCGAGGACAGCCAGCAGATCAACAGCCACCGTGTCTACGAGGCACAGGAGGTCCAGCCGAGTCCCCTCTGTCAGCGGGTCAACGACCAGGCCGTCCAGCACCGGTCCGGCAGCTAGTTCAGCCCGTACCAGCTTGACGGCCGCAGCCTCCAACTCGTCAAGGGCGTCTAACGCCCGCATCACCTGAGTGGCCTGCTCCCTCGGAAGCAGGCCTCCCCCATACAGCTCGGCGTGGCAGGGATCACCTGCGCTCGAGTCATCGATCGGCACGTAGTGAGTGTGGATCGAACACACGCGCGATCGGTGGATACCTAGTAGCCCGTGCGTCGACCAGTACCGTCCGCCACGTGGAGTTGGTCGAGGTGCAGTCGTTGATGGAGGACCTGTACGGCGACGCCGATCGGGGTCGGGGTATCCCAGCCACCGTGGCCTGGCTTTGTGAGGAACTTGGCGAACTCGCGCAAGCCACCCGGAAGGGCACGCCAGACCAGCAACTCCACGAACTAGGAGATGTGCTGGCGTGGCTAGCCAGCTTGGCCAACCAATTGGACCTGTCACTGGACGACGCAATGGCCCGATACGTCAAGGACCCACCATGACCGGAACGACCTAACAGGACCGTCCTGAACCGGTGGAGACCAGTCACCCTCGCTTCAGGAGTTCCTCAGCGATCTGGATCGTGTTCAACGCCGCGCCCTTGCGCAGGTTGTCACCCGCCAGGAACAACGCCAGACCGTTGGACCGGGTCTCATCAATCCGAATGCGACCCACGATGGTTGGATCCACGCCGGCAGCGTCCAGCGGAGTGGGCACGTCAGCCAGCACCACGCCGGGCGCGTCAGCCAGCAGTTCGGTTGCCCGTTCTGGCGAGATGGGGCGGTCAAACTCGGCGTGAACGGACATCGAGTGCCCGGTGAACACCGGCACCCGCACGCACGTCCCGGACACCATGAGGTCGGGAATACCCAGGATCTTGCGACTCTCGTTGCGGAGCTTCTGCTCCTCGTCGGTTTCACCCCGCCCGTCGTCCACGAACGAACCGGCGTGAGCCAACACGTTAAAGGCAATGGTCCTAGCGAACGAAGACGGCTGAGGGAACTCGACAGCCCGCCCATCATGGGCCAGGCCCGCTGCTCCGTCGGCCACCGCCTCGATCTGGGAAGCCAACTCGTCGACGCCAGCCAGGCCGGCACCAGAGACCGCCTGGTAGGTAGAAACCGTCAACGTCCGCAGGCCAGCCTCGGCGTGCAATGGAGCCAAGACTGGCATGGCCGCCATAGTCGTACAGTTTGGATTGGCCACGATTCCTTTGGGGATGTCGTTCAGGGCGTGGGCGTTGACCTCGGGCACCACGAGCGGAACCTCGGGATCCATCCGCCAGCCCGACGAGTTGTCGATCACAGTGACACCGGCAGCGGCTATACGCGGCGAGTGCTCCAACGAAGCGGTCTTNCCCGCACTNACCAGGGCCACGTCGATACCNGACCAGTCNGCATTNCCNGTGTCCTCGACGACGACCTCACGATTGCCCCAAACAATGGTGGAACCCGCCGAGCGGGCAGAGGCTAGGAACCGGAGATTTCCGACGGGNAAGGCGCGTTCNGCNAGCAGGGTGCGCATGACCCCNCCGACCTGTCCGGTNGCTCCNACGATTGCGATGTCCATGTCCGTCAGGTTACCGACGGGCCATCATGGGCTGCCGGAGATTCCCNAGAAAGCCATCNNGCCGCCTNNGTGACCGTTCGCCGGGACNAGCGCCTCGTCGATGGGNCGGCTAGTCCANAGCAAAAAGGTCGGCCATCGACTCCATGATCGGAAAGCCNTGGCCNCAAGACCGGTCCACGAAGGNTGCCAACCGNCGAGCGGAGAGATCCAGCTCAACGGCGTCCACCNCNGGTGANTCAAGGACGTAGGTGAAGACGAGAGCCTGGAGGCGCGGCATGGTCACCATCTCGACATCCAGCCCATCTAACTCNATCCCCANGTCGGCGTAGACCCGGTTCAGNAGCCCGACGTCGGCTCGGAGCCCGGGCGGCACNCTGTTGTTGGTCCAGGCCAGAAGGTTCCGCGTGGCCANGAGNAGTGTTCGCTGNCTNATCGGATCCAGCTGGCCGTCGGCGGGCANGACCCGTTCCACCTGGAGGATCAACTCACCCGACTCNATGGCCAACTCGGCACAAAAGCCCGGTGNGGCGTCNGGAATGGGCCCNCCGGCCAGNNTGGTGGTCGGGNCGACACTGGTCGGAGCCGGTTCGGTGGTGGTCGGAACAGGNGCCACGGTGGTGGAGGNCGGAGCAANGGTGGTGGTCGATGCTGATGAACTTGGCNTAGGCACCTGNGCGTCCATCTGGTCGGTGGGTGCCGANACGGTAGGCACCGGTGCGACCACCATCGACGTTTCGCTGCAACCTGAGGCGAGAGCCAAGATCCCGACCAGACCAGCAATGAAGAATGCGGCACCGGCGGAACTGCCCCTTGACATCAGGCACCCATACCCGTCAACAACTCGAACAGCATGGACGANGAGTCACCGCAGGTGGCGATGGTCCAGTCGCGCAGGCGGACNGACGCAGCCTCGACCTCNGCCATGTCGGCCTCGAGGTCCGCCGCGATGCGCGCCATGGCCCCGAGGAAGGCCACCATCCGCTCCTCAGNTGCCTNCGGGGCATCTTCNACGGNTTCGGGCAGGTCGGCGAGCGTCTCAGCCAGCAGGATGCCGATACGGCTGGTGGCATCCCGCACCAGCTCGGTGTCTCCCCGCAACTCGGCCGGAACCTCGTCAACCAGCCAGGTGAAGACCTCGTAGGTCACCTGGAAGACCTCGACTAGAGCGAAAGGATCCGCTTCACCACCCGNATCGAGCTCCGTCTCCACGAGCGAGGCCATCATCTGGCCCAAACGGTCGGCAAGGCCCGTACACATCGCGGGAGCGTCGACCGACACCCCCAACATGGTCTCAGTCGAACAGCGGATCATGTTGGCCATCACCGGGGTGTTCCCCAGCAGATCGATGGCCTCATCGTCATCTAGGTCCACGACGCCCGTCTCGAACTTGGCTTCCAAGAAAGGCATCAGATCGTCAGCCGTGACTCCATCGAGTAGGCACTCGGGCTCAAGCGGCAGCGCGTCCGGGTCGACGGCCAACGACTGGCCGATGCCCAATCCCACCACGTGGAGCACCAAATCGCAGTCCCTCAGTGCAGTCACGGTCAGACCCGCCTGGTCGGGACGAGGCCCGTTCTTGGTAAGGGTCACTACTTCGGTGGGTTCCAATTCGACCAGCAGTCGGTCGGCCACACACCCCAGATCGTCCTCNGACAGACCCCCGAGAATGGGAGTCGCAGGTGCCACGTCGGACACAAAGCCACTCCGGGCCGTATCCGACGAGACCGTCGTGGTCGACACCTCCAACAACGAGGTCGTCGGCATCNTGGACATCAACTCCGAGTTGCCAGCAGCGGCCGCCGGAGGGTCATCAGCATCGGCCCCCGAGGAGCCACAGGCGGACAACAGCAGCGCCGTGCCAAGGAAGAGACCGACGAGTGCCGATCGNGTGTTGGTCGTCATCAAAGGCATCTTNTGGNTCGTGGCTGCTCTATCGGAGGCCACCGTCACCGGGCGACCAGGGGTCTGGTGGGTCAGGCTTCGGCTAGGCCAAACGCGTCATGCAAGGTTCGCACGGCATCCTCCACCTGNGCGCCGTCNACCACGCANCTCACCCGGATGGCCGAGGTGGAGATCATCTGGATATTCACCCCGGACGCTGCCAGCGTCTCGAACATGGTCGCGGCCACCCCCGGGTTGGACCGCATGCCGGCACCCACCACGCTCACCCGAGCAATGGAGTCATCCGACGACACGCCACTGGCTCCCACTTCGACAGCCAGGCGGCTGGTGTGTTCCATGGCCCGAACCAGGTCGGCGTGGGGGACGGTGAACGAGATGTCAGTCACACCCTCAGNGGACACGTTCTGCACGATCATGTCGACGTTGACCTCGAGGTCTGCCAGCGCACGGAACACCGTGGCCGCTACCCCAGGCCGGTCGGGCACGCCGGCCAACGTCATCTTGGCCTCGGATGTGTCGTGGGTGACCGCCGAGACGATGGCCTGTTCCATTTCGGGTACCTCCTCGTCGACCCACGTGCCCTCCTGCCAGGTAAAGGCAGAACGGACGTGGAGGCGCACCCCGTGGGTGCGTGCGTATTCAACCGACCGCATGGCCGGCTTGGGACATCCGGTGGCCGTCATCTCGAGCAGCTCGTCGAACGAGATGTTGGACATGCGCCGGGCCGTGGGCACCACCCGGGGATCGGTGGTGAACACCCCGGTCACATCGGTGTAGAGCTCACAGGCATCAGCGCCGAGAGCGTGAGCGATGGCCACCGCCGTGGTGTCGGACCCGCCTCGACCCAAGAAGGTCACGTCGTTGTCGGTCGACACGCCCTGCGAGCCACCAATCACCGGTACACGACCAGCATCCAACGACGCCCGGACCCGATCGGGTCGGACCTCCACGATCTTGGCGTTCCGNTGGTTGGTGTCAGTCAGGAACCCGGCCTGGCTACCAGTGAACGATTCGGAGTCCACCCCGATGTGGTGCAGGGCCATGCAAACCAACGCCATGGCTTTGCGTTCCCCGGCCGTGATGAGCATGTCCATCTCCCGGCCCGGGTGGGTGGTCGACACCTCGCCAGCAAGGCGCAGCAACTCGTCGGTTTCCTTGCCCATGGCCGAGACCACGAGCACCACCTGATCGCCGCGCCGCACNGTGCGGGCGACGTGGTCGGCTACCTCGCGCATGCGATCCGCATCCGAGACCGAGGTACCTCCGAACTTCTGAACGAGGAGTGCCACGGGGGTCCACGCTACCGGCGCCCCGCGCGCCGACTGTTGCAGGATTCCACCGGGAAGACTGGGGGACGCGGTAGGTAGGGTTCCCGACCATGGCCTCCAAGATCCGACGTTCCGGTTCCCGACGTTCNGGACAGCAACGATCNACCACGCTCCGGGTAGTGGCNGGGGTCCTNGCCNTGATGATGGTGGGCAGCNTGGCCTTCGTGGTGGTNGGCACCNCCGGATCTGGATCCGACGGACAGACGGCTACACGAGCTCTACCGGTGCCCGACGACTGTCCGGCCGAAGACAAGTCCGACGCCCCCCGGCTGGCCTTTACCAGCCGACCGACCTGGTGCCTTGCTCCCGGTGTGTCCTACACCGCCGTGTTCGACACAACGGAGGGCGAGATCCGCGTCTCCCTCGACAAGTCCCGCACNCCCGAGACAGTNAACAACTTCGTGGTCCTCACCCGCTACGGGTACTACGACGGCACGATGCTCTTCCGGTTCGACCCGTCNATCGACATCATCCAGGGCGGTGCTCCGNCCACNAATGACTGGTCCGACCNNGGNCCCGGCTACACCATCCCCGACGAAGGTGGNCAGTACCTGTCCACCNCTTCGGGACAGCTTCTCGGNCCGTTNACNTACCAGCCGGGCGACCTCGTNATGGCCCGGTCGGCCGGTCCGNATAGTTCAGGGGCNCAATTCTTCTTCGCCACCGGNCCACNGACGTCNCTGCTGGACGCCCAGGGCTCCTANATCGTCTTCGGTCGAGCNGACNCGGCTGGGACCGAGGTGCTCCGGTCGATGATGGGCCTGTACCAGGTGGACGAGACCTCTCAGTATGGCGGTGGCCCGACCCGGGACGTGTTCGTCCGGTCTGTCACCATCGAAGCNGGCTGACCGGCCCGTNACCTCGACCGGTCGGGATACCGGAGCCAGTCTCAATGCCTGGAACGAANTCTCCAGTCGAACCCCCACCGAGCACNTGGGCNTTCCCNCGGGCCGACTCAGCCGACGCCGACGGGGTGGTAGGNGTGGGTGCCGATGTCGACCCCGGCACGCTGCTGACCGCCTACCGGTCCGGCCTGTTTCCCATGCCCGTAGAGCCCGGTGGTCCCATGGTCTGGTGGTCACCCGACCCCCGAGGGGTGCTCGAGGTGGACAACCTGCAAGTGTCCCGGTCGATGCGGCGGTCACTGGACCGCTACGAGGTCCGGATCGACACAGCGTTTGCCGAGGTGGTGGTGGCGTGTGCCGATCCGACACGTGAGCGTGGCTGGATCGACGAGCGCATCACCAGGGCGTACACCGATCTCCACCGCCTGGGTTGGGCCCACTCGATCGAGGCGTGGGATGAACACGGCCTTGCTGGCGGTCTCTACGGGGTGGCCATCGGTGGCCTGTTCGCCGGCGAATCGATGTTCCACCGTCGGACTGATGCCTCAAAGGTAGCCCTGCATACCCTCGTCACCCTGATGGGTGCCGACCCCGGGGGACCGGCGTCCCACCGCCTNATCGATGTCCAGTGGTGCACTCCGCACCTCGCACGACTGGGAGCCCGAGCGATCCCGCGCGAGGACTTCCTAGGACGGTTGGCCGATCTGGTCACCGTGTCCGGCCCTAACTGGACCGGGACGGCGGCCTAGAAACGCCGGAGAGGGAGGCTGTCAGCCTTCCACCACCGGCCCGAAAAGCGCCAGGGCCCGGGATTGGGTGGCATCCGTGCCAAATCAGCGGGTCTTGGCCAGAGCGCCTCGACGGCGGTGAGAATGGCCGCCAGTTCCTGAGGCGTCGCCCCCTCGGCAATGACCCTGATGCCCGAGGGTTCCCGTTGCCTGGCGTGCTCCGGTTCCATACCCGTCCCCCTCTCCACCAACCCCTAGAGGGGCACGTTCCCGTGCTTGCGATGAGGGGCCTCCGCCTGCTTGGTCACCAGCATCTGCAGGCCGGCCACCAGTTTGGCCCGAGTGTCGGCCGGGTCGATCACGTCATCGACGTAGCCCCGCTCGGCAGCCACATACGGATTGGCGAACTTCTCCATGTACTCGTCCACTAGTTCCAAACGCCGGGCCTCGGGGTCGGCNGCATCCTGAAGTTCCCGCCTATGGACGATCTCCACGGCGCCCTGCGGGCCCATGACGGCAAGTTCAGCGGTCGGCCAGGCCAGTGAAAGGTCCGATCCGACCGACTTGGAGTCCATGACGACGTACGCCCCGCCGTAGGCCTTGCGGGTGATTACCTGGATGCGGGGCACGGTGGCCTCGCAGTAGGCGTACAACAACTTCGCTCCGTGACGGATGATCCCGCCNTACTCCTGGTCGACACCGGGTAGGAACCCGGGCACGTCCACGAAGGTGATGATCGGGATGTTGAAGGCGTCGCAGGTCCGAACGAACCGAGCCGCCTTCTCCGACGCCTCGATGTCGAGGACCCCAGCGAAGTGCATGGGCTGNTTGCCAACCACGCCGACGCTGCGGCCGNCAAGCCGCCCGAAACCACACACGATGTTTCCAGCCCACGCCGAGTGGTACTCNAGAAAGTCACCGTCGTCGAGAANCGTTCCGATGACGATCCGCATGTCGTAGGGAATGTTGGCACTTTGCGGCATTAGGTCGTTCAACTCGGGGCACCGACGATCACCCGGATCATCGGTCTCGACGACCGGGGCCTCTTCCAGGTTGTTGGATGGCAATTGGGAGAGGAGAAGCTTGACCTCGTCGAGGACCTCCTGTTCGTCCTCGCAGACAAAGGTGGCCACACCCGACTTGGTCGAATGGCTGCCGGCGCCACCCAGTTCCTCGAGGGTGACCTCCTCGCCGGTCACCGTCTTGACCACGTCAGGGCCGGTGATGAACATGTGGGACTTCTCGCGGACCATGAAGATGAAGTCGGTCATGGCAGGGCTGTAGACGGCGCCGCCTGCACAAGGTCCGAGGATCACGCTTATCTGGGGGATCACGCCCGAGGACTGGACGTTGCGCCAGAAGATGCCGCCATAGCCGTCAAGGCTGACCACGCCCTCCTGAATACGAGCCCCCGCACCGTCGTTGAGGCCAATCATCGGGGCGCCCACGCTGAGCGCCAGATCCATGACCTTGTGGATCTTCTCGGCGAACACCTCACCGAGGGCCCCGCCGAACACTGTGAAGTCCTGGGAAAACAGAAAGACCTTCCGGCCGTCGATGGTCCCCCATCCGGTGATGACCCCGTCGGTGTAGGGGCGCTCCTCGATACCGCTCTCGTGCGCCCGGTGACGGGCCAACATGTCGAGTTCATGGAAGGAGCCCGGGTCAAGCAGATAATCGATCCGTTCGCGCGCCAACATCTTTCCCTTGTCACGCTGGCGCTGGACTGCCCGCTCGGAGCCCGCGTGGACTGCCGCCTCGCGGCGTTCACTTAATCCATCGAGACGTTCGGACATCGGGTGATCGGCCATGGTGGGCCACAGGGTACAGAATGCAGTGGTGCTGCCCCGGAGTGGACCAGTACCGTCCGATAATGGCCGCTCAACACGAGGTGCTCTCATCCAGGGCATCTACCTCCCAGAGGCCAGCCCTCGGGGTCTTCTGCGGGTCCCGAGCAGGTCGCGACGGGTCGGCGCTCACCTTGGCCCGAGAGTTAGGGGGTGCCTTGGCGGGGGCCGGGATTGATCTGGTCTATGGCGGCGCGGGAATCGGGGTTATGGGTACGTTGGCCGACGCCGTTCTGGATGCCGGTGGCCGTGTGGTCGGTGTCATCCCAACGGGACTGTTCAGCCACGAGGTACCCCACCGCCAGCTAACCGAGCGCATCGAGGTGGCCGACATGCACGAACGCAAGCGCACCATGTACGCCCGGTCCGACGCGTTCTGTGGGCTACCCGGCGGCTACGGAACCCTCGAAGAGGTGTTCGAGGCGGCCACCTGGAACCAGTTGGGCCTGCATGACCGGCCCAAGCCGATTGCCCTCCTAGACGGTGGGGCCCCAGGGTCGCCCGGCTTCTGGTCCCACCTCGAGAGGTTCCTGGACAACACGATGGACGAGGGGTTCCTCAAGCCCGGCAACCGGTCCCTCGTGACGCGGGTGGGCACAGTGGCCCAGGTCCTGGCGCTCGTGGGCTGAGGCTACAAACCCCGCTTCCGGTCGGCGACCAACCGACGGGCCCGTTCGGCCACTCGCGGTGCGTCGAGGTGGGCACACACCGCATCGAGGTGGTCGGCCGGACCGTTCCATTCCAAATCGTCGACGTTTCGCATGACCGGGGCAGCTAGGTCCAGAGTGGCCAGGTGCCGGTAGAGCTCAGCTTCCTCCCGCTGTTCGACGAGGGTGGCAGCTAGCTTGGCGGCGCCCCGGACCGGTACATCCCAGTCGTCGGCGTCGGCCGGGATTGCCTCGAGGTGGCCATACCGGGCCAGGATGATCGACGACGACTTTGCGCCCCAACCGGGTAGCCCGGGGATGCCGTCGGCCGTGTCACCGACGAGGGCCAGCCAGTCGGGAATGGATGTCGGCTCAACTCCGAATTTTCCTACCACGCCGGCCTGGTCGTAGATGGTCTCCCGACGCCGATCCACTTGGACGATGCCGGCCGAGTCGTTGACTACCTGGGCGAGGTCTTTATCGGGTGTACAAACGTGGACGACGTCGACCCGGGGATCGGCCGCGGCAAGGACCGCGGCTGCTCCCAAGGCGTCATCAGCCTCGTGGGTCACCATGGCGAAAACCGTGAAGCCCGCTGCCTCTAGGGCCGCCTCCAGAAGCGGGAACTGGGCAAAAAGTTCAGGTGGGGTGCCCTCACCGGTCTTATAACCATCGAACAGGTCGTTGCGAAACGACTCGACCACCCGGTCGGTGGCCACGCCGACGTGGGTAGCGCCGTCGGCCAGTAGTCCAAGCATCGAGCCCAGCACGCCCCGGGTGGCCGCCACCTCGACGCCCTCGGCCGTGACGTGAGATGGGACGGCGAAGTGATACCGAAAGAGTTCGTAGGTGCCATCGACCAGATGGACGACCGGGATGCGGTCGGGACGGGTCACCTCCAGCTCCTATTCCTGTACTAGTTCGATGAGGGTGCCGAACGATCCCTTGGGATGTACGAAGGCCACCGTCGTACCACGAGAACCGGGGCGGGGTTCTTGGTCGATGGCCCGACCGCCGGCGGCCACGATGGCGGCCAGCGCTTCAGCGCAGTCGTCCACTCGGTAGCCGATGTGATGGATGCCCTCTCCCCGCTTGGCCAGGAAGGTGGTGATGGTCGAGTCCGGTCGGGTACCGGTGGTCAACTGCAGATACGACTCACCAATTCTGAGCAGCGCCTCGTCGACGCCGTCATGCTCGACCACCTCACGATGGTGGACCTCAGCACCGAACGCCCGGTGGTGGTAGTCGATAGCCGCCTCGAGGTCGTGGACGGCGATGGCGACGTGGTCGATCTGGGTCAGCAGCATAGGTGGCCTTCCGGTTGGTCAATTCGGTCAGGGTGAATAGTTCGACGATGGTTGTCCACAGCCTCCATGCCGCATCTGTGGGCATACCTGTGGATAGCGCTGTGGACAACTCTGCAACTGGTCGGCGGTGTCCGTGAGTCGATTGATTTCTCGAATACCTCGGGCACCGACGGCGCCCGGGCTCCAATCTGGCAGTTCTGTGACGATTCAAGAGAAATCCCGACCTGACTTGTCACGATCTCGTCAATGTCGTAATGTAATTGCAACAGTTGGGAGTCACCCCTCCACCCAACTCGGAAACGACCCCTCGGTTTGGCAACCGCCCCGGGGGGCGTTTCCATGTCGGGGGCCGTTTGTCCGCCCAGAAAT
>PAXM01000057.1 GCA_002714485.1 Acidimicrobiaceae bacterium | reverse complement strand
TGAGGTGCAGTCAACCTCGTCAGAGACAACTTGGACCCAGACGTTGGGACAATCCAGCGTCGTGGATTCGGCTTTCAGGTTGTAGAGGTGGGTGTTGGTACCTGCGGACACCTCCACTGTGAACACGTCGCCGTGGACACCTGGGGACTCCAGCGTTCCGGAGACCTCACCGGCGGCAACAGTTTCGGATTCTCTAAGGGAATCGTTGACGAAGATCCGGACAACCGCGTCGACGGCGGAGACGCGGTTGTCAACCCGAACCTCCATAACGCCCGTCGGCAGAGCGAAGTATCCGTAGTCGGCGTAGGAACACGCCGTCGCAAGCTCGACGACCGGTTCAAACAGGGGCGGCTCACAGTCAACGCGGAATTGACCGAACGACCAGCCTCCCGCGTCGTTGCGCACGGGTGCCGGGATGGTGCCCTCGTATCGACGATTTGGATCGTCTGGATCCGTGATCACCCATTCCAGGTGCCAGGTTGCGCCTTCTGAAAGCGTCGGAAGTTCGTATGTCTCGACAGTGAGGGGAGCTACCCGTACTTCGTCTTCTTCTACCTCGTCGGTGATGTTCATCATGGTGGTCAACAAGTAGACGACGTCGACTTCAGATTGGCTGTTGTTGAGGACCACGGTTGGCGGACAATCCGTCGCGATGACCTGAATCGCCGGGCAGAAGCGGGCCGGGGCGTCGGAAACCGACTGGTCCCAGACCTGGAACGACCCAAGACCGAGGTCCGTTCCGTCGTCCCACGCAATGGCCGTGATCCGTATGAGGAGCACCTGGCCGGCAGGAGTCGCGATGATCTGCTCGTAGTCGGAACTTGCTCCACCACCCACTACCTGGGTTCCCGACCCATCAAGCCGGTTCGCATCGCTACGAGTTCCGGCCCACGCGTCGACGGTGAAGTTGGCGTCGACCGCTGACAGGGTGTTGTCGAGGTTGATCTGCGCGGTTCCCGAATCGCAGTCGATCGTCACTTCGGCTGTCGGTTCGAAGGCGATGTCGGTGACGACGCCGGCGTCAACTCGGTGCTCGTCGAGATTCTCGACGAGGGAGAACGGTGCGGACTCGCCGATGCTTCCAGTCCGCGGAGAGACGTCTGAGTCGGTTTCGTCGGCGAGGACGTTGTCCTCGTTGTTCTGCACCGTGTATCCGGCCGGGGTGAAACCGGGAGGGAAGGTCGCGTCGGCGTAGTCGACCTGGACCGTGTACTCCTGGATATTCCCCGATTGGTCCTCGACTGGCACGTCAAAGATGAACCAGCGGTAGTCACCGGCATCACTTCCACCCTTTGACCCGTCGCCGGTGGTGGCCGTTTCCACGTCCCCGCCGGGCCCGTAGAGAACCTTCCCGTCTTCGTCGAGATAGGCGGTGGTGTTCGTAAGGGTTGCAACTGCTCCGACCACATGTTCCTCAACACCGTCTTCGATGGACGTTCGGGTCCCGGACTTGTCCCAATCAACCCACACGTAGCCGTAGACGTTTCCAAGGATCTTCGGTTCCGGCCGGTCGTCACAGTCCGCCGTGTTGTCCGACCCAAACGGCGGTTCACGGTCCTCCCGCCGGAAGTTGGACGATTCACCACTCCCGCTGGCCTGCGAAAAGACCGCCCAAGTTGCGTCTTCGGGCACCGAGATGTCAACGACGTCGAACTTCCCAGCTTTGACCGTGTCGTCGAACTCCTGGTTGTCAGCGCCATCGATGGTGCTGGTGACAACGAAGTCGGTGTCCACGGTTGATTTCGAGTTGTCCAGGGTCACCGTCACGACATGAGGAGGAGGCTCTTTACAGACAAGTTCGGCAACACT
Organism: Acidimicrobiaceae bacterium; assembly: GCA_002714485.1. Taxonomy (GTDB): domain Bacteria; phylum Actinomycetota; class Acidimicrobiia; order Acidimicrobiales; family MedAcidi-G1; genus UBA9410. Next base: position 17,005 of record PAXM01000057.1, on the reverse strand, counting down.
TACGTTGGGAGCGAACTCTAGAACCGGTGGGCAAGCCACGATCCGAGGACCGTCGTCGGGAAGACTGCCGCTCTTCTGGGGTCTCTCCTGGTCGGTCGGATCTGACGCCTGCCACTCCAGGCTCCACTCGATTCCGTGGGAAACCTCAAACGTGTCTAGTGTTTCGGTCCAGCCGGCTTCAACCGTTACTGGCGACGGGAGCTCCACCGTTTTCGGGTCGTTGATGGTGCCGGTGAGATAGAAGTCGGCGTCCACGGTTGACTTCGAGTTGTCCAGGGTCACAGTGACGACGTCGACACCACCGCCTTCAGCACAGACCCATGACGACGTAGCCGTCGGCAGGAACTTCTCGCCGTTATCAATTCCGTCGTCATCATCGGGCTTCCCGTCACATGCCTCCTCGTTGAGGACCCCCCCGGTCGGGGTGAAGGCGAGCTTCTTACCATCGAGCTCGACTTCGGCCTCCCACTCGTCGCCCCATTCGATGTCGAACGTGAACTTCTTCGTTACTTCCTTGGCGATCTCTACGGGGGCCCGCTCGCGCCCGAATTCGTCACCGTCATCGTCAACGATTACCTGTGCCCGGCCGTTGACGGTGACGGTGACGTAGAAGGTGGCTTCCGAATCGCTCGTATTGGTGATCTTCAGCGGGAATTTCGAACCGGTTGCCGTGAGGTTGTCGAGCACACATTCCGGCGGCCACACCACGACTGGCCCCAGGTTTGGCGGGTTTGCGAACGGGCATCCTCCACCATCGTTCTTGGTTGTTTTCTCCGTGTCCCCAAGGGTCTCCAAGGTGAACGAGCCAGCAGCGTCACCATCAGAATCGTCCCAGTTCAACTGGGTCAGGAATGACTTCTTCGCAGGCTTATCTCCATTGTTGGAGAAGAACACCACCGTCGGTTCGTCGCTGTCGACTCCGCCCGGCTTGAAATTGAACGCAGCCCCATAGGTACCTGAGTAGTCAGACGGAGCAGAAACCGTGTCGGTCACCATCTTGACAGTGGGATCTGACGAGGCCAGGAGCACATTTCCGGTGGTGCCTTTCATTTCCAGCCCCACGATGTTGTACGTCTCACCCCGATATTCGATTCCCTCAGCAACCCAGACGTAATCCTTGACGTTCTTCTCCGTCGCTCCGAAGGGACTTCCCTTTTTCGGCTCCCAATCTGTGACGATCCCGCTGGTCAGGTTGACTTTCCTGCCCCTACCATTTGCGAAACCGTTCGAAACGACTACGTAAGACTCGCCGTTTTCCTCGACGTAGGTACCCGCGTTGAGATCGTTGTACGCAACCTCCACGACCTCGTTGTTTTTCTTCTTTGTCTTTTTTGGGTCATTGCGGAGATTTACGATGAACTCGGTTGTGCCGTCGGGCAGGAGTTGTAGGAGGTCGACAACTTTGTTGAACTCGTCGCGGGCATAAGTGACGTAGGCCCGACCCTCAGGATCCATAGAGAGCCCATTTGGATTCCCATCCCCGTCGGAGTCACCGGCGACGTCCTTCGAGTTGTACGACGCCTCTGAAGGTTCGGAGTACTTCTCCGTTTCGACGTCGTACTGCTTGAGATCGAAAGTGTTCCCATCCGGGTTCTTCTTCCAGATGACCTGGTAGAGCCAACCTCCTAGGTCTCCTTCACAGTCGAAGCCGTCTGCGCTGGACACCTTTTGGTTGCTTACCTGGGTCGTCCCTCGGCTGGGAACCGTGGCAGGCAGGGTCTTTCCAACATCTTCGGCTTCTACAACTTCTGGGGCGGCAGCAACTCCTACCGGGGTGGCCACTGTCGAAGCGAACAGGGTTACCCCGAGGAATACCCGAACGAGCCGTAGACGGTTGTTACGACGAAGAGGACGGTGGATCCACCGCTCGGGCCGGCGGCCATCGAAACGTTTCATCGGCTGACCTGCAGTGCGTTAATGGCCAGGTCAACACTGCTTTTCGCGGATTGAAGGAACTTGTCGCTGTCGAGTCTGCCTAGGGCCCACAGGTAGACGGAACCGTAGAAGTGGATGTGTGTGATCTCTGCTAGGTCTGTGGATGTACCTGGCAGGTCGTCGTCTTCAGCTGCTTCGTCGTAGCAGTCGACGGTGGTCTCGTATCCGAGACCCCAGGGCCAGGGACTGTCTGTGGCCTGGTCAACTGAAGCTCTGACCATCACGACGGCTAGATCGCCGGCCTTGTAGAACTCGTCTGCAGTCAAACCTATGAAGTGCCGGGGCTTGTCGAGGCCGAAGTATTTCTTTGAATCGATCCGATAACGGCGGATGGCTGTCTCGATGGTCTCGACAGCCAGCGCTTCGAAGATGCCGGGGATCGCGTGGGGGAAGTGGTTGTGAACTGTGGCCCGGGAACAGCCAGCGACTCGCGCTATGTCCTCGATCTTCAGTTCGGTACTAGCGTCAGCCGCCGCAATGTCACGAACGGACGACAGGATGCGCTGTCGACTCTGGGCACGTTCACGGGCACCACGAGCAGACCGGCCGTCGCCTGTCCGCGACGAAACCGGTGAACTCAATGCACTCTCGGCCAGCGGCCTGTCGTGCACAGTTGCTCTCCAGTTCACCCAGGCCTACCGAGACGCCCGCCCGCAAGCCCCTACGACTCTGCAAGCGATCCGATATTCCTTGGCTTGACACAAGTCTAAGCAACTGCTCTTGGCATATTGGTGGATGCTGGAACTCTCGAGATCAGCCCAGTCGGCCGACCCAGAGGGTTAGAGAGGCTCTTTCGGCACCCCTGGCAACGAAAGAGCCGGCCGGTTTGTGCGGCACTAAGCCACACCACTTGCCTTTATCCCCCGCCCTGAACAATGTCTGAAGCCCCACAATCGTTGCAATCAAGGGGTTCTGAGGGCTCTATGGGCGAGTTTTGGGGCGTGATCTAACTGATTCAAGAACGCAGCGCAATTTCTGTCCAAAAATCAGGACAATTTCTGTCCAAAGACCGGAGTCGGCGAACGACCCGATCCGGCAATTCAGGCCGTCAGGTCTGCCACTACCTTGCCTACCACCTGCCGGTCGTAGATGTCCTGGAGGGCCCGAGCTGCATCTTCGAAGACATAAGGCGGGTGGAGCAGTGGATCCACCGTCCCCTCCTTGGCCAAGACCATCACCGATGCCACCTGCCGGCCCAACGAGTCCGGATCTCGAGCCAGGGACGCCCCCCAGTGAACGCCCACCACCGAGTAGTTCTTGAGCAGCACGTGGTTGGTGGCCAGCTTCGGGATGCCGGCCACAAAGCCGATTACGAGCACTCGTCCATCCCAGGCCATGCACCGACAGACCTGCTTGAACATCTCGCCTCCCACCGGGTCGTAGGCCACGTCCACACCCCGACCATCGGTGAGCTCGCGAACCTGGTCCACCAGTTCCGTTTGGTCACCGAACTCCTGGTGGTCGATGACCGCGTCAGCCCCAAGGGCCGCACACGCCGCCACCTTGTCGGCACCCCCGGCCACCGCGATCACACGGGCACCAGCAGCCAACCCCAGCTGGATTGCCGCCGACCCCACGCCACCGGACGCCCCCGTGACCAGCAGGGTCTCCCCTGCTGCCAGTTGGGCCCGATCATGCAGGGCAAACCACGTAGTGCAGTAGTTCATGGGAATGGCTGCCGCCTTGGCTGACGAAAGCCCCTCGGGCACCTCGAAGACCTGCGACGCTGGAAGTTCGGTCTGCTCGGCCAATCCCCCGCCTAGGGCCACGACCCGTCGCCCGATCAGGTCGGTCGACACCCCGTCGCCCACCGACACTACCGTTCCCGCTGTCTCGCTTCCCGGTGTAAACGGGAGGGGCGGCTTCACCTGGTACTCGCCCCTCACCTGGAGGACATCGGGAAATGCCAGGCCCACCGCCTCAGTGTCTACGACTAGTCGACCCGGTCCCGGTGCGGGCGGGTCGACCTCGCCCAGAACCAATCGGTCGATCGGGTCACCCAGTTCGTGGACCTGCCATGCACGCATGGAGACGACCGTACAGGGGTCGTCCAGTGCGGCCCTAGCCGCGTAGGACGGCCGGCAATGCTGACTGGACGCCATCGATGCAGACTTGGCGCACGTCAGCCACCTCGGCGTCGGTCAGCGTCCGATCATCGGCCTGGAAGCGCAGTGTGAAGGCCAGGCTGCGACGCCCTTCGGCCACCGGAGCACCCCGAAACACGTCGAACAGTGACAGGTCGACCAGCAGGTCACAGGCTGCCTCCACCAGGCAGGACCGAACGGCAGCCGCCGAAGTGTCTTCGTCGACCTCGAAGGCCAAATCGATGTCCGAGGATGGATATCGGCTGACCCGACGATACGGGCGACTCCCGTGGGGTAGGGCCAGAAGGGCCCCGAGGTCCACCTCCAGCCAACCCACCCGCTCGCCGATTCCATGGGCTTCCAGCACGCCGGGATCGACCTCACCCACGAACCCGACCGGAGTGCCAGCCACCTCGATTCGAGCAGCCCGGGTCGGGTGGAGGCCCGCCGGGCCGTCGGACACCAGGGCATAGTCTCGGCAGTCCAGGGCATCGGCCAGCGACGACCAGGTGGCAACGGCGTCGCCGGCGTCCCGGCCACCGAGTCCGACCGCCAGGTGCTCCCGCTCATCCGGCAGGGGCTGTTCGATGGCCGGCACCCGGTATACGTGGCCGATCTCGAACACGCCGAGGCCCTCGAGTCGGTGCGAGGCGTTGTAGGTCAGCGTCTTGAGGATGCCCGGTCGCAGTGAAGCCCGCATGACCGACTCCTCGGCCACCAGCGGGTTGGTCACCGTGACGCCGTCGCCGGGCAGGCCGGCCCGCTCAAGGTCACCCGGGGCCAGGAACGGCACGGGCATCACCTCGTCGAGGCCCAGGCCGACCATGGCGTCGCGGACGGACCGACGATCCTGCTGGTAGGGGGTCAGCGACCCGGTGATGGTCGAACTCGGGACGGTCCGGGCGATGCGCCCGTACCCGTGCATCCGGGCCACCTCCTCGACCACGTCGATCTCCGTGGCACTGTCAGGTCGAAAGCAGGGTACGGCAACGTCGAGGTCCGCCGAAGATGGATCGCCGTAGGCCGGCTCACTGGTGAACCCGATGGGCTCCAGTAGGTCGGCCATCTCGTCACGCGACAGGTCGGTACCCAGCAGGGCGTTCACCCGGCCGGTTCGGACCCGGACCGGCGACCGGTCGGGCACTCTCCCCCGGACGTCGATAGTCCCCGGGGCCAACGTGGCGCCGGAGTCGGACAGCAACTCGGCGAAGCGCCGCATAGCCAGGTCGGCCACCTCGGGGTCGGCACCCCGCTCGAACCGGATCGAAGCCTCGCTCCGCAACCCGAGGCGACGCGACGAGGTCGAGATGGTTTGTGGGTCCCACCAGGCCATCTCTAGGACCACGCTGGTGGTCTCACCGCTGATCTCTGTCGATGCACCGCCCATGATCCCGGCGATNCCGATTGCAGCGTCGTCGCCGTCGGCAATCACCCCGTCNGAGGCCGACAAGGTNCGGACNACCCCGTCGAGTGTCTCTACCGTCTCNTCCTCGACNGCCCGTCGGACTCGGAGGGCCGGNCCGGTACCGCCTCCTCNNGNAAGGGCGGCNANGTCNTAGGTGTGGCTGGGCTGGCCCAGTTCCAGCATCACGTAGTTGGAGACGTCCACCACGTTGTTGATGGGGCGCATACCGAGGGCGGTCAGACGGTTGGCTAGCCACTGGGACGACGGGCCGATGGTGATGCGGTCAAGCACCCGGGTCACAAACCGGCCGCACAGCACCGGGTCCAGCACCTCGACCGACAGGCGCCCGTCGGCGGGTTCACCGGCCTCGTCCGGCGACGGGTCGGGCAGGGCGAACGGCACCCCCTGGCGGGCCGCCAAGTCGCGGGCCACGCCGGCCACCGACATGGCGTCGGGCCGGTTGGGGTTCACCTCAAGGTCGTAGAGAACGTCGGGCACCAGNGCCAGGGCCTCAACCAGTGGGGTCCCGGGCGNAGACAGGTGCTCCCCCNTTGCGCCGTCGAGGAGCATGATGCCCTCCGAGTCGTCGCCNAGGCCGATCTCCTCGGCGGCGCACAACATCCCGTTNGACCACTCGCCACGCATCTTCCGGCGGGCGATCTCCATACCGTTGGGCATCGTCATGCCCAGGGTGGCCAGGGGCACTAGGTCTCCCACCGACATGTTGAAGGCACCGCAGCAGATCTGCAGGGCTTCCCCGTCACCGGCGTCAACGTCGACCAGTTGGATGCGGTCGGCGTCCGGGTGGGGGCGCAGGTCGAGCACCCGGGCAACCACGACGCCATCCAGTCCGCCACCGATCGACNTCATCGCCTCGACGGCCAGGCCGAGGTCGCTGAGCTGGTTACCGATCTCCTCGGGGGCGCCGTTCACGGGTGCGAACTCCTGGAGCCACGACAGGAGGACCTTCATCGGATCCTCCTCGGGGACGGCAGGGATAGGACGCGCATCAGAACTGGGACAGGAAGCGGTGGTCGTTGCGGAACAGCTCCCGCAGGTCGTCGATGCCGTGGCGCATCAGGGCCAGACGGTCGAGGCCGAACCCGAAGGCGAAGCCGGACCAGATCTCGGGGTCGAGGCCGCCGGCCTGCAGCACGTTGGGGTGGACCATGCCGCAACCAGCCAACTCCAGCCACGACCCGTCGTCCCGGAGGATGTCGAACTCGGCCGACGGTTCGGTGAATGGGAAGTACGAGGGGCGGAGGCGNGACGTGAACTCCCGACCGAAGTAGGCCTTCGTGAAGGCGTCCATGGTGCCGGCCATGTCCCCGAAGGTGATGCCCCGGTCGACGACCAGGCCCTCGATCTGGTGGAACACGGGCATGTGGGTGGCGTCAGCCGTGTCGCTGCGGAACACCCGCCCCGGCATGATCGAATAGATCGGCGGTTCGATGGACTCCATGACCCGGATCTGGACCGGGGAGGTGTGGGTGCGCAACAGGGTGCTACCCGGTTCACCGTGGTCCACGTAGAGGGTGTCGTACATGTCTCGGGCCGGGTGGTCGGGCGGNAAGTTGAGNGCACCGAAGTTGTGCCACTCGTCCTCGATCTCGGGGCCCTCGGCCACAGTGAAGCCCATACCCACGAAAATGTCCTCGAGGCGTTCCCAGGTCTGGGTGACCACGTGCCGGTGGCCGAGGCGGCGACCGGTGTCCAGTTCAGTCAGGTCGAGGCGCTCGGCCTCCAGAGTGGCTGCACGCACCCCGGCCTCCAGCGTCGACCGGCGCTCGGCCAGTAGGTGCTCCAGTGCGGCTCGCACCTCGTTGAGGCGACGCCCGGCATCCTTGCGCTGTTCGGCATCCAGCGCCCCCAAGCCCCGCCGGGCCTCGGTCACCACCGATGCCTTGCCGAGGAGTTCGGCATCGAGCGCCCGGAGGTCGTCGAGNTCGGCCACCGCNGCCACCGCTTCGGTGGCTTCGGTCAGGTGCNGGGTCAGGTGCTGGTCCAGGTCTGAGGTCATCGTGGTCGGAGTTTGGGAGANGCGTCGAGTGGTCAGAAATCTGTNTCGCGGATCGCATCNGCGACCCTTCGCAGGCTAGGGCACCACCCTCCGGTCCCCGATGACCGTTTCGGTGNGGTTACGATCGCTCTTCAGCCGGTACGCGACAGTTCGTAGAGGGCGACCGAACCGGCGACGGCCACGTTCAACGACTCCACGCCGCCAGAGGTTTCNACGGTGGCCGTCCCGGCACAGGCTGCCACGACGTCGTCGGAAAGGCCGTGGGGCTCGTTGCCCAGGACGAGGGCCAACAGCCCTTCGGTGGCCGCCACCTCGGCCATCGACGCGCCCGCATCAGGCAGAGTTGCCCAAGCGGCGACATCCGCTCCAGCCAGTCGACGCAGCACCTCAATAGCTCCATCGTCACCGACCATGGCGAACGGGATCCGGAAGGCCGAGCCGGCGGCGGCCCGCACAAGCTTCGGGTTGTAGGGATCCACACCACCCACGAGGCACAAGCCAGCGGCACCGAAGGCCTCGGCTGACCGGAACAACGTGCCCACGTTGCCGGGGTCGGCCAGGCCCACCAGGACCAGTAGAGGATGCCCGGGTTCGACACCGGCGAACAGGACGTCGGTATCGACGTGGATGAAGCCCACCTCAGCCAACGCCGGCTGCGGGGAACCCGTGCTGGTCAGCCCGTTAAACACCGAGTCGGGCACCGTGCCGACGTCGGCACCGGTGGCCGATGCCCGCCGTAGCAACGCGTCGAGCGCCGGTCCGGCGTTGAGGTCGTCGANCGGCGACTCGGGCACTACAACCAGCCGAACATCCAGGCCAGCATCCAGCGCCTCGGCCACCAATACAGGACCCTCGACGATGAAGGATCGCTTCTCGTAGCGCTGGCCGCGGTCCCGGGCCAGTCGCCGGAGTCCACGGATTCGAGGATTGCTCCCCGAGTAGCCGTGAATCATCCGATCNGGATCAGAGGACGGACGACAGCCCGACCACCGGGTCAGGCCGCTTCGGAGCCGGCCTGCTCGACGAGGGCGGCGAAGGCAGCGCCGTCGTTGACGGCCAGATCGGCCAGCACCTTGCGGTCGACCTCGATGCCCGCCTGCTTCAGACCAGCGATGAAAGCGCTGTAGTTCGTGCCGTTCTGCCGGCANGCGGCGTTGATCCGCTGGATCCAGAGCCGACGGAACTGGCCCTTGCGCGCCCGACGGTCNCGAAAGGCGTAGTTGCCAGAGTGCATCACCTGCTCGTTGGCGGCACGGAAGGTACGACTCTTGTCCCCGTAGTAGCCCTTCGCCTGCTCGAGGACTGCCTTGTGCTTCTTCTTGTTTTGGACGGCTCGCTTGACCCTGGCCATCACGCTCTCCTGTCTTCGGGTCCNCGCCGNCGGCGGCGTGGACGATCGCTGTTCGGTTCGATCGGGGCAGNTGCNCCCCGGGGGGATTCGGTCAGATGCCGAGNTGCTTGCGGACGGCCGACGCGTTTGCCGGGTCCACGTCGCTCTGGCGAGCCAACCGACGCTTCCGCTTCGGAGCCTTCTTCTCAAGGATGTGGCTGAGGTTGGCGTTGCGACGCTTGAGGCGGCCGCTNCCGGTNACCTTGATCCGCTTCGCGGCGCCCCGGTGGGTCTTCATCTTGGGCATGTGTNCTGCTCCGTTTCNGTTCTNNTACTTCGTCGGCCGCTCAGGCGGACGTCGGTTCGGTCGTCGACTCCTCGGGTGCAACGTCCTCTGGGGTCTGTTCCTCGACNGTGGGCTCCTCGGCCATTTCTGCCTCAGTGGTGGGTTCCTCAACAGCGGACGCCTGATCGGCCTCCNGTCGGTCGGCGGCGGCCTCCCGCTGCTTNCGGGTGGCCTGGCCGGGCACCAGGACCATGATCATGTTGCGGCCATCCTGCTTCGGATACACCTCGACCCGCCCCACGTGGGACACGGCCTCGGCGACGTTGTCGAGGATGCGGCGCCCGAGTTCAGGATGTTGCATCTCCCGACCCCGGAACATGATCGTGACCTTGACCTTGCTGCCGTCGCCCAAGAACGCCTCGACCTTCCGGGTCTTGGTGGCGAAGTCGCCCGGACCAATCTTGGGTCGATACTTCATCTCCTTGACCAGAACGTGGGTCGCCTTCTTGCGCGATTCCTTGGCCCGCTGGGACTGTTCGTACTTGAACTTCCCGTAGTCCATGATCCGGCATACCGGCGGATCGGCCTTGTCGGCCACCTCCACCAGGTCNAGACCCAGTTCCAGGGCCGCATCGAGAGCGTCAGGCAGGGATTGGATCCCCATCTGTTCGCCGTCGGGCGAGACCAGACGAACCTGTCGGGCCCGGATGCGGTCGTTGATTCGCGGCTCTTGATTTGTCGGTGCTGCTATCGGTCGTCACTCCTGTGTGTCACGCAGGCTCTCGCTCCTCGTGAGGGGATGGGTAGTGGCACCNAACCATGCCGACCGGTTGCGGGGGTGACCCCGTAAAAGCCGAAACAGCGGGCGCCGGAAAGCCGACACCCGCCGAAGACGACGGCCGCCGAACCCATGGGACGTGCCCAGGGAACTGACCGGCTCGTCGATCAGACGAGATGAGGACCCGGACCCGCTGGACGCGTGCCGGGTGGGGGTGGACCCCGCTTTCCATCTGGTTGTTGTACGTAGGATACCGGTCCCGGGACGTCCCGGCACCCGACGCCCGTAACGGGCAGCAGGAGCGAAGCCGATGAGCAGCCTCTGGACCCCCGGCGGGGAACACCCGGTCGACCCGCCAGATGACCAAGCAGCGGGCATAGNCCCCTCCCCTGACGAAATGAGTCCCGAGGAGCGTCAACAGGCCGAGGAGATGGCCCGCGAGATGGCTGCCGTCCAGGAACAGATCGCCTCGGCGCCTGCCTCCGTGGTGGTGGCNAACCACCTGATGGGCTTCTACGAGTTAGCGGCCATCCACCTGTCCCAGCAGCCACCGAACATGGGTGAGGCCTCGGTGGCCATCGACGCCCTCGGGGCGGTGGTCGAGAAGTTGCCGGGCCGCCTCGGTGAGGCCGAGGCCACNATGCGCGATGCCCTTCACCAGATCCGACTGGCCTACGTGTCAGTCGAAAAGGCCCTCCGAGATGACAATGCGTCGGCACCCGACCCTGAGGACGACGGAACCGAAGAGGCAGAGTGACCCCACAGGGGAGCCCTCCGATGAAGCGGGTCCAGCAGCCCCGACGGGAACCTCTGGTCAGTGGACGATCTTGGAGAGTGGCAGCTCGATGATGTCGGTGGCTCCGCCATCACGCAGCGCCGGGATCAGCACGTTGATTTCCGACTTGGCCACCACTGTCTCCACGGCGAAGCCCGAACCGCCATACAACTCGTTGACCGTCGGGGACTTCATCGACGGGATTAGGTCGATCACCGCGTCGAGGCGGTCGCCCGGCACANTCATCTTGACCAAGACCTTGCCCCGAGCCTCCAGGGTGCCCTGCAGCAACCGGTGGATCTGTTCCATCGCATGGCGCTTCTCCGGATCGGAGTGGGCCTCAGCATTGGCNACCANNTCGGTGTAACTGGTCAAGATCGTNTCGATGACCTTCAGCCCGGCGGCTCGNATGGCCCNTCCGGTCTCNGTGATATCGACCACCACGTCCACGATGTCGGGGACCTTGGCCTCGGTCGCCCCGTACGAGAGCCGGATGTCTGCGTCGACGCCGTGATCGGCGAAGAATCGGCGGGTCAGTTCCGGGTACTCGCTCGACACCCGAACCCCGGCCGGGAGGTCGGCCACCGACTCGACGTCAGAGTCGCCGGGCACGGCGACCACGATTCGGACCGGGCGTGCCGTGGCCTTCGAATAGTGGAGTTCTCCGAGGGACACCACGTCGCTGCCCGTCTCCTCGATCCAGTCCCGCCCAGTGATCCCGAGGTCGAACAGCCCGTCGGCCACGTAGGTGGGGATCTCCTGGGGTCGCAGGATTCGAACGTCGTCGACGCGCGGATCGTCAATGGTCGCCCGGTAGTCGACCGAGGAACTCCGGCGAACCCCGAGGTCGGCGCCCTCGAACAGTTCGAGGGTCGATTTCTCAAGGGAACCCTTAGGAAGGACGAGTTTCAGCACCACACGAACCTACCCGTCGCACCTCCATGCCAGACCCGGAATTAGCCCTGAACGCCAATGCTCGTCCATCTTCTTGTAGGGGTGGGGTCAGGCGTCGGGCACCATCTCGATGCGTAGGTCGGGTCCGAGGCGCCGAACGTCGATGAACCGGCCACGCCACGCCTCAGCCATGGTGGCCACACCGCTGCCGGCCAGTAGGGGTCGACCGTCGTCGCCGCCCAGCAGGGCGGGGGCCATGTAGGCCACCACCCGGTTGACCAGGCCCTCACGGTGGAACCGACCCGCCACCTCGGCGCCACCCTCCACCAGGAGTTGCAGCACGCCCTCTGACCCCAAGCGGTCCAAGAGGGCTCCCAGGTCACCATGGTGCTCCTCAGCGGGCAGCACCTGTGCATCGGCGGGGATGGCGCCCAACACGATCCGGCGGGGATCAGTCGATTCCATAGCGGCCGCCTCAGGCCAGTCGCGGACATCCAACCGGGGATCGTCGGCCCGTACGGTGCCCGAGCCCACACATACGGCGTCGCTCTCAGCCCGCATCCGATGCACATCAGCTCGGGCCTGAGGACCGGTGACCCAACGGCTGGAGCCGTCGGGGGCGGCGATGCGCCCGTCGACGGTGGTGGCCATCTTCAGGACGACCAGTGGCCGACCGGTCCGTCGATGGTGGAGGTACGGGGCCAGTTGTTCAGCCACTTCGTCGGCTCGTACCCCGACCACCACCTCAAGCCCCGCCTCTCGAAGTCCTGCGATGCCCCGGCCGGCGACTTGCGGATCCGGATCCTCGACGGCCACCACGACACGGGCCACCCCAGCGGCGACGATGGCGTCGGTGCACGGACCGGTCCGCCCCTCGTGGTGACACGGCTCCAGCGTGGTCACCAGCGTGGACCCGTCGATCGATCCGCCGTTGGCCGCAGCGGCTTCTATGGCCACCCGTTCTGCGTGTGGGCCGCCAGGTGGCCGGGTGGCACCCGTACCGACGATGCGGCCATCGACCATCACTACCGAACCCACCCAAGGGTTGGGCGAGGTCCGACAACGGGCCGTCGCTGCAGCGTCGATCGCCGCATCCATGGCAACGCAATCGTCCACGGTGCCGTTGCCGTCGTGATCAGTGCAGCCAGTTATTTCAACCATGGCCTGAACCCCCTGCGGCAGGCGTGCTGCCCTCTCCCGAGGGGTGGGGATCGGCGTTGTCGACCATCAGGCGCACCGCGTGGGGCACTACGTCTGCGACAGCCTCCAGGCACTCCACGCAGCCTCGGGCTGAACCTGGGGTGTTGATAATCAAGGAGGTGCCTAGCGTGCCCGCCACACCCCTCGAAAGTCGCCCCAACGGATTCACCAGGCGCATGGCCTCGGCCAGGCCCGGGGCTTGGCGGTCCAGGACGGAGAGGGTTCCCTCCGGGGTCTGGTCCCTCGGGCCGAATCCGGTCCCGCCGGTGGTCACGATCAGGCCGTGGAAGCCGTCGGCTAGTCGCCGCAGAGTGGCCGCCACCTCGTCGGTCCCATCGGAGGTCACCGTGGTGTCGACCACCTGCCAGCCTCGTTCCCCGCAGAGGGATACCAGGGCAGCCCCCGACCGATCCTCGCGCGAACCGTGCACCACCCCGTCTGAGACGGTCAGTACCTTCACCGACAGCGCACCACTATCGGGGGCGGGCGCCCTCTCGTGATCGTGCCCAGTCATCCCCGGACGATACCGGAGGGTCCACCGGCGGGCCGATCCCCCGGACCCCCACAGTTGCCGGGGCTACTCTCAATCAATGGCCCGAACCGTCGCGACCGACGCCCTCAGTGGGTACGAGATCACCGAGTTCGCCCACGGGGGCACTACGCGCACGGTGCTGCGGGCCGGATCCGGACCGGCGGTCATCGTCATGCCCGAGATGCCTGGCGTCACGCCTCGAGTGGCCGACTTCGGTCGACGAGTGTCCGCCATCGGTTGTACCGCTGTTCTACCGTCGCTTTTCGGGACGCCAGGACGCCGAGCCCGACCCGGATACATCATGCGGACCCTGGCCGGAGGCTGCATATCTCGTGAGTTCACCGCCTTCCTGAGGCGACGGACCTCGCCCGTTACCGACTGGCTCAGGGCATTGGCCGCCTTCGAACACGGTCGCTGCGGAGGTCCAGGGGTGGGGGCCGTTGGCATGTGCTTCACCGGCGGATTTGCGCTCGGGATGATGGTTGACGAACGGATGCTGGCTCCGGTACTCAGCCAGCCGAGCCTGCCACTGCCCATTGGTGCCCGTGGCCGCCAGTCGGTGGGCCTGTCCAACCGAGACCTGGAGATCGTTCGGGACCGAGTTCGAGGACGTGACAGCGACGGCGTGTGCGTCCTCGGCCTCCGATTCAGTGAGGACGGCATGGCACCAGCCGAGCGCTTTGCTCGCTTGACCGAGGAGTTCGGGGACGGTTTTATCGGCGTGGAGATCGACTCCTCGCCCGGCAATCCCCACCGGATCTCCAAACGAGCCCACTCGGTGCTGACCGACGAGTTGGTCGACGAACCGGGCCACCCGACCCGAGACGCCCTCGACGCCGTCTTGGAGCACCTGCGGCGCGGGCTCCTGTCCTGAGAAGCCCGTCCCGATCAGCCAGGCCGGTCAGGGCACCCGGTAGATGAACGCCGCCATCCCCTCGCTGTCTAGGTCCTGGGGAAGCAGCATCCCCCCGATGCCTCCATCGCCGTGGGGCCGCCATGGTTCTCCCACCGGAACTGGAACGAGGGTCGGGTGGGCGGCCCGAAGCCGACGGTCCACCCCGGCGGTCTCAGCCTCCGTCAACGTGCACACGCTGTAGGCCAGTACCCCGCCTGGAGCCACGAGGTCAGCCGCCTGTCGGGCCAGTTCCAGTTGCAGGTCGGCCAACTCGCGAATCGACGCTTCGTCGTATCGACCCTCCTGCCAACGGGCGTCAGCACGTCGCCTCAGGACCCCCAGCCCCGAACACGGAGCATCCACTAGGACACGGTCGAAGGAATCCGGCCGGAACGGCGCCACCCGACCGTCAGCCACTGCCAGCATCAGGTTGCTGCCCAGACTCCGGGAATTCTCGGCCACTAGGCCGAGGCGTCGCTCCCGGAGGTCGCAGGCCACCACCCGGGCTCCCGACGCAGCCAGTGCAGTGGCCTTGCCACCGGGAGCCGCGCACAGGTCCAAGATCCGTTCACCACCGTGTCCCGGCGACCCCTCCGATCCGACGGTCAGCACCGCCTCGACGACCAACTGCGACGCCCGGTCCTGGTGGTAGCCATCGGCGCGTACCACCGCGGGGGCCGGTCGGTTCATGGCCTCCAACGCGGCCACCGCGACATCGTGACCCAGGTCGGCGACCATGCGATCGAATATCTCGTCGGGACAACTCAGAGCGACAGCCGGTGACGGCCACGGCGGGGACCCGGCCAACTGCTCGTCAGCCACCCGTCGGAGCACGGCATTACACAGGCCTCGGACCCGTTGGGGCGCCACAGCCACAGTGGTTGACACAGCGGCGTGCGGTGGTACCCCGCCGAAGGCCAATTGCCAGGCGCCTAGTCGCAGTACTGTCCTGACCTCCGGTTGGATCTCGTCATGGAGGAACCTGTCGATCAGGTAGTCGCACGCTCGACGCATCCGGGTGGTCCCGTAGACGAGGTCGGTGGTAAAAGCTCGGTCCCGACGGTCCAGGTCACAACGATCCAGGGCGGTTCTGAGTGCCAGGTTGGCGTAAGCACCGTCGCGTTCGATACGGCTCAAGACCTCGAGGGCCAGACGCCGGACGTCGGACGTCGTGTCGCCACCGGACCTATTCGTCACCAGGTGCCGGCCATTAGGTGCCCAGTACCTCGCCAGTGGTCGGTCGTGCACCGGCAGCCCATGCGTCGAAAGCCATTCGCGGCCGGTTGGCGGGCTGAACCTCGACTAGCCGGATGCCGCCGCCCTCCCCCGAAGTCGATCCGTACTCGGAGCCGACGGCCACCACGTCACCGACGAGTTCCCCGGCCCCGGCCCCGGCCCCCGGCGACCCGCACGGGGTGGCCTGCCAGACCTTGAACGGTTCACCCTGGAAGGTCGTGTGCGCGCCACCCACCCGTACAACACGATGGAGTTCGTCAGAGGACCGGGACCAGTCGAGGCGGAGGTCCTCTCGCCCGATCTTGTGGGCCCACGTGGGTTCGCCCACCTGTGGTTCGCCTTCGCCGATCCCCGCGGCCAGGGCATCCACCAGCAGCGTCGATCCCAGACCGGCAAGCCTCTTTCGTAGTTCGTCGGCCGACTCGTCAGACCCAACTGGGGTAGCCACCCGGCAGCGGACGACACCGGTGTCTAGTTCCTCGGCCACGTCCATCAGGCAGACTCCGGTCTCGGCATCGCCGGCCAATATGGCCCGTTCGACCGGTGCCGCGCCTCGCCAGCGGGGCAGCAGCGAAAAGTGCAAGTTCAGCATGGGAAGAAAATCGAGCACAGATAACGGGATGATCCGGCCGTAGGCCACGATCACCCCTAGGTCGGCACCCGAGGCGACTACGGCATCTAGGTCGTGGACCACCGGCAGCCCCAGGTCGGCCGCTGCGGCACCCACCGGGGTGGGCGTCGGTTGACCCCTCCGGCTCCGTCGGCGATCCTTGGCGGTGGCCACCACGACGATCTCCATTCCCAGCCGATCGGAAGCCTCGTGAAGCGCCAATAGAGGCGCCACGGCGATGGCGGGATTCCCGAGGTAGGCCAACCTACGGGGCTGGGTCGGCACGGGTGCCGTCACGGCAGCCGCAGGCCCCCACCCGGGGATCGGTCGTCAGGCCCGCCAGATAGGGGCACGGGAGGGAGGGAACTACCCGACAGGCCGGTTCGGGCCATAGCCATCTCGTTTAGGGCGCGGCGAGCCTCCCGGCGCTGGTCGTCGTCAAGGTGGTCAACCAGGAGCACCCCGTCCAGGTGGTCCAACTCGTGCTGGAAGAGCCGGGCCTCCAGTTCGTCAGCTTCGATCGACAGTTCGTTGCCATCGAGGTCAACCCCCACGAGGTGTACCGTCTTGGGGCGGACGACCTCCCAGGACAGGCCGGGTACCGAGAGACAGCCCTCTTCGAAGACCCACTCGCCGTCAGACTCCACGATCCGCGGGTTCAGGATCACCCCGGCGGCCTCACCGTGGTCGTAGACGAAGAAGCGCTTCTGCACGCCCACCTGTGGGGCGGCCAGGCCGATCCCGGGGGCCTCGTACATCGTCTCGAACATTTCCTCGCATAGGCGCACAAGGGCTCCGTCCACATCGGTCACATCAGTAGCCGGGGTGCGCAGGACGGGGTCGCCGATGACCCGGATCTCATGGTTGGACACGGCCCGAGGCTACCGTCGCCATCGTGAACGCCCGGAGGAGTCATACCGACGGGAGGCTGGCCCGATGAGTGAACCGCAGCAATACTGGACCAACCGGCCCGATGCGGCGTCTCGCCCCGGGGAGGTCTCCCTACTGCTACCCGATGTGGACCT
>PAXM01000034.1 GCA_002714485.1 Acidimicrobiaceae bacterium | reverse complement strand
GGGAGCAAGGGCCACTATGGGCGTGGCGTTGACAACCACGGCAAGTGGTGTGAGACCCTCTTCAAGCGTACGAAAGCGCGTGGTCAAAAAAGCCAGCGCTACACAGGCCAAGATGCCGATCAACAGGCCGCTTACAGCGATCCAGCCTGTCTCCCATATGGCATGGCGCAGAACGGGCCAGTTGTCCGCAAGCTCTTCCACGATCGACGTGGGCCTTGGCAACAGGAACTCCCGAATGCCGAAACCCCTTACAACCGCCTCCCAGAGCAGGAGGCCGACCGCACCCACCGTGATCGGCGGTCCTAGGACAGAAGCCCGGCCACGAAGTCGCCGAACCATCACCCGCCGCCCTCCACGGCCCGAAGGGCCTCGCGAATTTCAGTCGCCTTCTCGAAGAAGGCCGGGTCCTGCCTCGTATCGTCACTGCGATCACCTAGGTCAACATCGACTACCGAGTGGATGCGGCCGGGCCGTGGTGACAAGACCACTACTCGATTGGAGAGGAAGGCCGACTCAGGTACCGAGTGGGTGACGAATACGACGGTGGTCTGGGTTTCTCGCCAAATCCGGAGTAGTTCAAGCTGCATGTGCTCACGGGTCATCTCATCGAGTGCCCCNAAAGGCTCATCCATGAGCAACAACTTCGGCTGGAACGAGAGCGCCCGGGCAATGGAAACNCGCTGTTGCATNCCGCCGCTGAGCTGGCGGGGATAATGCCCACCGAAGTCCTCNAGCCTTACCAGNCCNAGCATTTCTGCTGACCGGNCNGACCTCTCGTCTTTTGACCACCCACGAAGTTCCAGCGGTAACTCGATGTTGGCTAGCACCCGACGCCAATCGAATAATCCGGCGTGCTGAAACACCATGCCGTAGTCCTGATCCAGGCGAGCCTCGTGGGCCGATTTGCCGAAGACCGTCACCACTCCCGTAGTCGGGGCGAGCAAGTCCCCAACCAGACGCAAGAGAGTCGATTTGCCGCAGCCCGAGGGGCCGATCAGCGATATGAACTCCCCGGCCTCAACGGTCAGATCGATGCCGGACAAGGCCGCTACCTCGGAATCTCCCCCTTCGTTGAAGACCTTGGAAACCCCATCTATGACAACTGCCTTCTCAGCCAGAACTGGACTACTCATGACGTGACCTCACCGGTTCGCCGTACCACGATCCATTCGGCTAGAGAAACCAGTCCGAAAACCAGGAGACCTAGCACCGCCGCGCCGATCACGGACGCGTAGAGCCGCTCAGGCGAGACGGCGTATCGCTGCGCGTATTCAAGGATCGCCCGTCCCAGACCGGTCTTTGTGCCAATGGAGATCTCGCCGACGATCGCCCCAACGACACTGAGCGTTGCTGCAATCTTCAATGCAGGGAACAGATAGACACGTGCAGCAGGAAGCCTCAGTTTGACTAGGACTGTCCACCAGGGAGCTGCGTAGGAACGCATTANCTCCACGTGGTCGGAATCTGGAGACTGCAGNCCCCGAAGCGCNCTNACGGCGACTGGGAAAAACGTTAGGTANGCAGCGATCANCGAGATCGAAAGCATGTCGGGCAGATCCTGTTGGCGCCCCCATGTCACCACGATCGGTGCTAGAGCNATCAGNGGAACCGTCTGGGACACGTTGATCCANGGCAACANACCACGCTCGGCAACCCGCCAACGCAGCATCAGGATGGCCANACCGAGGCCAACTGTNAGNCCNAGAGTGAACCCGATTGCCGCCTCCTGAAGAGTGAACCAACCCTTTTTCAGTAGAAAGAGGAACAGCGGCAATCGGGCCCG
The DNA here is from genome assembly GCA_002714485.1 of Acidimicrobiaceae bacterium. GTDB lineage: Bacteria > Actinomycetota > Acidimicrobiia > Acidimicrobiales > MedAcidi-G1 > UBA9410. The sequence continues at coordinate 16,498 of PAXM01000034.1, read as the reverse complement.
GCCATCTCGGACCTCTTCGAATAGTTCCTCGGCAATGTCTGCTGCGTGGGGCATGGTGAGGTCATCGGTTGAGGCTGGGAGGTCAATTGAAGTACCGGGCCAATAGTCACCAGTCTGTTGACCAACCCACTTGTAGCCCTCCCAGATACCGACCACGAGTAGCAGCGCTATCGCCGTCGCCACCACCACTCTGAGGATCCGACCGACCCTCACGACCCGTCCCCGACGCAGAAGCTCCGATGGTCAGTGGGTCCATCGCCACCCCGGACTGCGCGCTCCGGCAAGCAACCAACCCTGTGCCTCATGGTTCAGCCATCCNCCGATTCGNCGTCGNGNGGNCTCCCGGGTGCAAACCGGCGCTGCCTCTCCATCAAGCTGCACCAGTCCCAGTTGGCTCCNCCCAGTGAATCGACGTCAGCCAAGAACTGGCCGACCAGTGCCGTGACTGGTAGCGAGACNTTCATCGAAGATGCCTCCTCGAGGACGAGCCCGATGTCCTTTCGCATCAGGGTCGTGGAAAAGCCGAAGTCGTAGTCCCCTTCCAGCATCTTCTCGGCCCGGTTCTCCATCTGCCATGACGTGGAGGAGCCCTGCAACATGGCCTCGACCACGTTCTCNACGTCCAGCCCCGCCCTGGATGCGAAGTCGAGACCCTCGGCAAGTGCCTGACAGAGCCCGACCACGCAGATCTGGTTCGTCATCTTGGTCAACTGCCCCGCGCCTGAACCACCCATCCGCCTAATTCGCGAAGCGTACGACCCGACCACCGGCTCGGCCCGTAAGAAGGCGCCCTCGTCGCCGCCGACCATCACCGTGAGGACACCCTTCCGTGCACCGTCGACCCCACCGGAGACGGGGGCATCGAGAAAATANGCGTCAACCGCAGACACGCTCTCACTGACAGTCCGGGCCAGCCGGGCTGAGACGGTCGAGTGNTCAACCCATACGGCCGTCGTCGCGATGGCGGGCACCAGTTCATCGGCCACGACCTGTAACTGCTGGTCGGCAGGAAGAGAGGTGATAATGAACTCCGCGCCGGTGACCGCAGATGTCACGGAGTCGGCCACCTCACCACTGTTTTCATCCGCCCACCTGCTCGCCAGACCGTCGACCACGTCGAACACAGCGAGCTCATCGACCGCACCGCTGTCGGACAGATGGGCGGCTAGGTGCCAGCCCATGCGTCCGAGGCCTAGGACTGCGATCCTCATGCTGGTACTCCGGGACCACCCCGATCGGCCAGGCTGAAGCCACCGGCCAGACGGGCATCGACCCTGCCGCCNACCGCCATGGCCAGGATCAGCACCAGTTCATCGGAACGGGGAGCGTCAGNCACTCCGACCTCTATCGCGTCGTAGTGGCTTCCGACATAGGACCATTCGAGGTGCGTCAGGGGCACATCCAGCCTTGCCCCGAGCGGACCCACCTTCTTGGTCGACGGAACGATGGCCNCACCCTTGCCGAGGGCTGCCCGCATCCCCCCACCNCCCGGTATGTGCCACATCGCNCCGTGCTCAATCNCCCCCGCCGCTCCGACAATCGCCCCCTTGCCATAGCCGTCGATCTCGTCTCGGACACCCCCCAGATGGCTGATGAGTAACTCGCCAAGGCGTTCCCCCAGTTCACGCAGCTCCTCCGTTGCCGGACTGAGGTCGTCCACGTAGCTACCTACGAACGGGTTGCTCACGACTACGGCCACCGCTCCCTTCAGGGCAGGGCGGGTGGGCGTCGGCCCGAAGTCGTGGCAGATCTCCTCGATCACCACGCAGGTCTTTCGTTGGACGAACAGCGGGGCCGTCATATCGTCCGAAGCCTGGGCCAGGTCCTGGCCGGCATCCCCAGTAGGTGAGTCGCCATCTNGATCTCCANTCAGTCACTCATGGCGGGGAGAATCCCCCGCCCGTATGCATCGAGGGTCTCATCCTGCTGGTCGTGCATCAGGTAAATGGCAAACTGGTCGACCCCGAGGGTCTCCAGTTCCCGNAGGCGTTNTANATGNGCCGCCTCGTCACCCAAGATGCANAAGCGGTCGATGATCTCGTCTGGTACNAAGTCNGTGTGCTCGTTNCCGGTACGACCNTGCTCGGCNTAGTCGTATCCCTGACGGCCCTTGATGTAGTCGGTGAGTGCGCCAGGCACCGTTGATCCGTCGGCGCCATATCGCCCGACGAGGTCGGCCACGTGGTTGCCTACCATCCCGCCGAACCAGCGCACCTGGTCGCGCTGGTGGGCGATGTCTTCGCCGACATAGGCCGGGGCTACCACCGCGATAGTCAGCGACTCGGGGTCCCGACCAGCGGCGGCTGCCGACTTNCGGACCGCGGCGATGGTCCATTCGGCGATCTGTGGGTCAGCCAACTGCAGCACGAATCCGTCGGCCTTCCGGCCGCACAGGTCCAGCGCCTTGGGTCCGTAGGCGGCCATCCACATGGGGAGCGAGCCGTCGTGGCGCCAAGGAAAGGTCTGGGTGGTGCCGTTGTACTCAACTGTGTCGCCCTCGGCCAGACCCTTGATCACAGCCATGGACTCCTCGAGGGTGGCCAGGTTGCAGGGTTTCTTCCCTATGACCCGCATGGCCGAATCACCGCGACCGATACCGCACACTGTGCGCTCGCCGTACATGTCGTTGAGGGTGGCAAACAGTGAGGCGAGGACTGTCCAGTCCCGGGTCCCCGGATTGGTCACCATGGGTCCNACCACCATCTTCTCCGTAGCGGCCAGCATNGCGCTGTAGATAACGAACGGTTCCTGCCAAAGGACGTGGCTGTCGAACGTGTACGCGTGGGTGAACCCCAGGGCCTCAGCCNGGNCGGCCAGTTCCACGACCCTNGAAGCAGGGGGNTCGGTCTGCATGACCACTCCGAACTCCATCAGCTTCGCCCTCCCATCAGTCGTTGCGGGGAAAGCCGAGGTCGACGCCGTTGGTCGACGGATCAGGCCACCGGCTNGTGACCACCTTGGGCCGGGTGTAGAACCGCAGTCCCTCCGGCCCGTAGATGGTGTGATCGCCAAACGCCGAATCGTTCCATCCGCCGAACGAGTGATACCCCACCGGCACCGGAATGGGCACGTTGATGCCGACCATGCCCGTATCCGCATCCTGCTGGAACTGCCGGGCCGCGCCGCCATCACGGGTAAAGATGGCAGCCCCGTTGCCGAAGGGATTGTCACGGATCATCTGGGCGCCCTCGGCATACGAGTCGGCCCGCACCACCGACAGCACCGGGCCGAAGATCTCGTCGGTGTAGACGCTCATGTCGGTGGTGACGTGATCGAGCAGCGAGACTCCCAGGAAGAAGCCGTCGCCTTCAAACGCTTGGTCACGACCGTCGACGACTACCTGGCAACCTGCCTCAGCACCGGCCTGGATGTAGCCGGCCACCCGGTCCCGGGCCTCCCGTGTGATCAGCGGGCCCATCTCCGATGACGGGTCGCTCGCCGGGCCGATGACAAGCTTTTCCATGCGAACCCGGATGGCCTCAACCAGTTGGTCTCCTACGTCCCCGACGGCGACGACCACTGATATGGCCATGCACCGCTCCCCAGCCGAGCCATAGGCAGCAGAAACCGCCGCATCGGCCGCCATGTCGACGTCCGCGTCAGGGAGCACGACCATGTGGTTCTTGGCGCCGCCCATGGCCTGGGCCCGCTTGCCGTTGGCGGTCGCCGAGGCGTAGACGTACCGGGCTATCGGCGTTGAACCGACGAAACTGACGGCCCTCACGTCAGGATGCTCGACGAGGCGATCAACGGCCACCTTGTCGCCGTTGACCACGTTCAATACGCCCGGGGGGAAGCCAGCCTCCTGGAAGAGTTCAGCGACGAACATCGGTGCGGATGGATCCCGCTCGGATGGCTTGAGGATGAAGGTGTTCCCGCAGGCAATGGCGTTGGGGAACATCCACATGGGGACCATGGCCGGGAAGTTGAACGGCGTGACGCCGGCCACCACGCCAAGGGGCCGGCGCACGGTGTAGACGTCCACACCGGTACTAGCACCCTCGCTGTGGAGGCCCTTGAGCGCATCGGCGATGCCGCAGGCGAACTCCACATTCTCGATGCCCCGGGCCACCTCACCACGGGCGTCGTCCAGCACCTTGCCGTGCTCGGCCGATAAACGTGCCGCCACCTCGTCGGCGTTGGTCACCAACAGGTTGCGGAACTCGTGCATCAACTTGGTGCGGCGGGCGAGCGACACTTCACCCCATCCGTCGAAGGCATTTCGAGCCGAGGTGATCGCGGCATCGACCTCGGCCACCGACGCCAGTGCGACCGTCCCGGTCTGTTGGCCGGTGGCCGGATCGAACACCGGACCGACATTGCCGGACGTGGACGCCACGGACCGGCCGTCGATCAAGTGCTGGATCTCTTTCATCGATTTCTCCTTGAGGAGGTGGGCCGATCAGGGCCACTTGGAACTGGTGTGAGTCGGACCTACTGGAGATAGGTCGACAGGCCGCGCCGGAGGTACGCCCCGTGACCCTTCTCGCCGTGGTACGTGTCGTCCTCGATTAGGACCCGCCCCTTGGACATAACGGTGTCGACCTTTCCGTCGATCGTGTACCCCTCGTAGGCCGAGTAGTCCATGCTCATGTGGTGGGTGTCGACCGAGATCTCGGTCTTGGCCGCCGGGTCGTACAAAACGATGTCGGCATCCGAACCGGGGGCGATCACGCCCTTCTGTGGATAGAGACCGAACATGCGGGCCGGCGTGGTCGAACACGTCTCCACCCACCGCTCCAGACTGAGCTCGCCCATGGCTACGCCCTGGTAGATGAGGTCCATCCGGTGCTCGACACCGCCGATGCCGTTGGGGATAGCCCGGAAGTCGTCCTTCCCGAGCTCCTTCTGGTCCTTCATGCAGAACGGGCAGTGGTCGGTGGCCACGATGGCCAAGTCGTTGGTCCGCAGCCCCCGCCACAGGTCTTTGTGGTGGGTGTGCTCCTTGGTCCGCAGTGGGGGTGAACAGACGAAGCCAGCGCCGGCGAAACCAGGGGCCCCAAGGTGGTCCTCTAGGTTCAGATAGAGGTACTGCGGGCAGGTCTCGGCAAATACGTTGTGCCCAGCGTCGCGGGCCTCAGCCACCCGCTCGAGGGCCTCACTGGCCGAGAGATGGACAAAGTAGACCGGTGCTCCGGCCACTAGGGCCAGCTGGATGGCTCGGTTGGTGGCCTCACCCTCCATGCGAGACGGTCGGGTGATGCCGTGGTACACGGGATCGGTCTGGCCCCGAGCGGCCGCCTGCTCGGCCAACACGTCAATGGCAATGCCGTTCTCGGCGTGCATGGTGATCAGCGCGCCGTTGTTGGACGCCTTCTGCATGGCCCGCAGTATCTGGCCGTCGTCGCTATAGAAGACGCCTGGGTAGGCCATGAACAACTTGAAACTGGTGATGCCCTCGTCTACTAGCGAATCCATCTCCTTGAGAGCCGCTTCGTCTACGCCGCCCATGACCATGTGGAAGGCGTAGTCCACGGCGCATTCACCCTCTGCTTTGGCGTGCCAGAGATCGAGACAGTCGCGGAGGTTTTCGCCGGTCTTTTGGACGGCGAAGTCGATGATGGTGGTCGTACCACCCCATGCGGCGGCCCGGGTGCCGATCTCGAAGGTGTCACTGGCGAATGTGCCGCCAAACGGGAGTTCCATGTGTGTGTGGCAGTCGATACCGCCAGGCACCACGAACTTACCGGTGGCGTCGATGACCCGGTCCGCGCCCGACTCGGCGGCCTGTGCCGGCGCGGAGCCGGGGGCCATCACTGCGGCGATGGAAGTACCGTCAACCAGCACCTCGGCAGCATGGCGTCCCGTGGCGCTGACCACGGTCCCGTTCTTGATGAGTGTCGTCATGTCCTTCCCCCTTTGGTCCCCGTTAGAACCGCTTACCATCCGGACGTTCAGCCCAGACGCTCGATAATCCCGGCTAGCACTGTTCCGGCCTCGTCGATCTCCTCTTCGGTGACCGTCATCGGCGGCGCGATGCGCAGCACGTTCCCGTATAACCCACCCTTGCCGATTAGAAGGCCGGCTGCACGTGCCTCCTCCATGATCCGTCCGGCGGCCACGGCGTCGGGTTCAATGGTCCCAGGCTGAACCGTCTCTAACGCACGCATCAGGCCCTTGCCCCGTAGTTCAGCGACTACCTCCGACTCGTCAACGGCGGGCTGCAGGTGCCCAACTAGACGCTCACCCATGCGAAGCGCGTGGCCCTGGATGTCGTGCTTGAGCATGTACCGGATTGTCGCCAAGGCCCCGACACTGCTTAAGGGGTTGCCACCAAAGGTGGACAGGGAGTTGCCCGGTAGCGAGTCCATCAAGTCTGCGCTTGCCACCAAACCACCGAGGGAAAGTCCATTGGCGACGCCCTTGGCAAAGGTCAGGACGTCGGGCACGATGCCGTGGGCTTGGTATCCCCAAAAGTGCTCACCAGTCCGGCCCCAGCCGGTCTGGACTTCATCGGAGATGAAGAGCACACCACGGTTTTCGAGTTCTTTCTTCATAGCCCCAAAGAAGCCGTCGGGGGGTGTGGCGAATCCACCAACGCCTTGGATGGGCTCGGCGATCATGGCCGCCACGTCACCCGAGGTCATCATGTCGAAGACTTGGGTGAGGTCGTCGACGCAAGCAGCCGTGTAGTCCTCGTCATCGAGGTGGCGGAAAGGGCTGCGCAATCGGTAGCCGCCGTGCACGTAGTTGACCGACATCCCACTGACGCTGGTCGGTGACCAGGACCTCTGGGCGGTAATGGCAATCGTGGTGAACGAACGTCCGTGATAGCTGTTGCGCATGGCCAGGATCTGGTTTGACCGTCGAGCCGTCGTCGCCAACATGAGGGCGGCATCGTTGGCCTCTGTGCCAGACGTGGTGAAGAACACATTGGCGTCGGGGATGCCCGACAACCTGGCAATCTCTTCGGCCAACTCGATCATGCACCCCGACAGGTAGAGCGTGGAGGTGTGGAAGGTCTTAGGTGCCTGCTCCTGAACGGCCTTGGTGACCTCCGGGATGTTGTAGCCGAGGCTGGTGGTGAGGATTCCACCGAAGAAGTCGAGGTAGCGGTTTCCCTCAACGTCATATACGTGGCGTCCTTGTCCCCGGTCAAATGAGATCGGAGGGTCGTAATAGAGCGCCAGCCAGTTCGGCAAAACGGCCCGGTGCCTCTCGAGCAGTTCGGCGTTGGTAGTCATCGCGTCTCCCACGGTGTGATTGGGCCCCTCGGGGCGAAAACGCTTCAGGCCTGTGTCAGCGGGTCGTACATGTCAGGACGACGGTCCCGGTAGAAGGCCCACTGGTTGCGTACCTCATCGACCATTTCCAAGTCGAGGTCGCGCACGATCAGTTCCTCGTCCTGATCGGAGCAGACGTCACCCACGAACTGTCCGCGGGGGTCCACGAAGTAGGTAGTGCCGTAGAAGTCGTTGTCACCCAGATCCTCGACCCCAACCCTGTTGCTCGCGCCGACGTAGTACATGTTGGCCACCGCCGAAGCGGGCTGCTCGAGTTTCCAAAGGTAGGAGGAGAGACCGCGACTGGTGGCCGACGGGTTGAAGACCATCTGGGCTCCATTGAGGCCAAGCGCTCGCCATCCCTCAGGGAAGTGGCGGTCGTAGCAGATGTATATGCCGACCCGACCGACGGCGGTCTCGAACACGGGGTACCCAAGGTTCCCGGGACGGAAGTAGAACTTCTCCCAGAAGCCCTTGACCTGGGGGAGATGGGTCTTGCGATACTTGCCAAGGTAGGTGCCATCAGCGTCGATGATGGCCGCCGTGTTGTATAGGAACCCCTCCTGCTCCTTTTCGTACATCGGCAAGACGAGCACCATGCCATGCTTGGCTGCCAACTCTTGGAAACGCTTCGTGGTCGGACCATCGGGGATGGCCTCGGCATAGTCGTAAAAGGCGGCGTCTTGAACCTGACAGAAATAGGGACCGTAGAAGAGTTCCTGGAAGCACATGACTCGGGCGCCGGCCTCAGCAGCCTCAGCCAGGTACTTCTCGTGGAGTTCGATCATTGACTCCTTGTCACCAGTCCAGCCCGTCTGGACCATCGCTGCACGTACTTCGCTCGCCACCTTCGCCTCCTAAATCCTTGGTGTCCTTGCCGACGCAACCTCTTCAAGGTCGGAGCGGAACTTGCCGTACCGGCCCTTGCAGCGCGTCGCGGCCGACGACAGTAGTGGCAACCTGATCAGATGGTCGGACCCGGGGAAACGTTGGACGACATGGGCGGGCTCCTCGACTGGCCGGCCCTGCAGGCCTGGCTCGCCAGAAGCCAAGCGCCGGGCAATGGTGCGGTGGTGGCCGTCCGGGAACTGACGGGCGGCACCCAGAACCATCTCTTCCACCTCACCCGCGAGGATGGGACGACGATGGTCCTTCGACGGCCGCCACGACATCCCCGGCCGAACAGTGACGAGACGATGCTCCGGGAGGCTCGGGTGCTGGCAGCCCTATCGGGAAGCGATGTCCCCCACCCTGCGTTTCACGCTGTGTGCGACGACCCGTCGGTGATCGGAACGTGCTTCCACCTCGGTGAGGTCGTAGACGGCTTCAACCCTGGGTCAGGCTTGGAGGGGCGATACGACGACCCGCGCTGGCAGCATGAGTTTGGCCTGTCGATGGTCGACTCCATCGCCGCGCTGGCCGTCGTGGATCAGTCGGCTGTTGGGCTCGGGGACCTCGGGCACCCCGACGGCTGGCTCGAGCGACAGGTTCCCCGATGGCGGTCACTACTCGAGTCGTACGCGGAGGCCGAGGGTTACGACGGCCCAGACCTTCCAGATGTGGACCGAGTGGGGATCTGGCTAGACAAGCACCGCCCAATCGAGGCAACGATCCGGATCATCCACGGTGACTTTCACTTGGCAAACGTGATGGCCCGGCACGACCGTCCAGCAGTGGCAGCCATTGTCGACTGGGAACTCACGACTTCAGGGGACCCCCGCCTCGACCTTGCTTGGCTGTTGGCTACTTCTCGGGGCGTCGGTTCGTTCTCCGCTGGTGCTCCAGGTTTCCCTGGATGGCGGGAACTCGCAGACCGTTATGCCGACCGAACAGGCCTTTCCCTTGACGATCTGGCCTGGTGGTGGACGCTGGCGTGCTACAAGCTCGGCATCATCCTTGAGGGAACCAACGCCCGGGCGGCGTCCGGACGCGCACCGGTTGAAACTGGTCGCGACCTCCACGACCGCGCTGTCCGACTCCTTACCATGGCGGGCCAATTGGTCGATGGGGTCCTGCTGTGACGGGTCAAGCGTGAGGCGCCGGGACTTTCTAGCCGGGCTAACTGCCTCCGCGCTGGGTCTGGCCGCCTGCGGATCGTCGGCACCCACGGGGATGGCGTCCGGTGCGACATCCGTGCGATCGGCCCTTCCCGACCTTGTGGACTGGCGGATCACCCGGTGGCGAGCTGACCCGTGGGCACGAGGCGCCTACTCATACCTCGCTCCTGGGACATCGTCCACGACCCGCAGGACCCTGGCCCAACCGGTCGACGCTCGCATCTTCTTCGCCGGAGAGGCGACCGACCTGGACCACCCAGCCACCGTGCACGGAGCTCTAGCGTCGGGTCTCCGTGCCGCCGCCGAGGTGTTGGCGACGGCACCTCCGGGACCGGTCGTGGTGGTTGGCGCCGGCGCGGCCGGCTTGGGTGCTGCCCGTGACCTCGTAGCAGCCGGTCGGCCGGTCGTGGTCTTGGAGGCCCGTGACCGGATCGGCGGGCGCGTTTGGAGCGTGGACATGGGCGACGCGGTGGTCGACCTGGGCGGCTCGTGGCTCCATGGGCTCCGGGACAACCCGCTCACCAAGATTACCGAGTCGCTCGGGATTGAACTGGTCCCAACCGACTACGAGGACGCTCTGTTGTTCGATTCGAACGGCACGCCGGTGCCGTGGGTCCGTCTGGGAGACCAGTACGAGGCCGTCGAGGAGTTACTTGACGGGAGTCGCTCCACCAGATCAATGGCCCCTGCAGTCGAACAACTGCGTAGCAATTTCAGCGGCGACAACCGGCGATTCCTCGAGTACGTGCTGGCCTCGGAGATCGATCACTGGTTCGCGGCAGGTCCCGAGGACCTCGCCTTCTCCGGGGTGCACGAGGGCTCGTGGTCCCGGGGAGGAGACGCCGTACCTCGTACCTCGTACAGACCGATCATCGACTGGTTGGCCACCGACCTCGACGTACGGTCAGGACAGCCGGTTCGCAAAATTCAATTGTCACCCCAGGGGGTCACCGTCACATCCGACCAGGACGAGCACCGAGGCGGGGCGGTGGTGGTCACAGTCCCATTGGGCGTCCTCCAGGCTGGCACGATTCAGTTCCAGCCGGCCCTTCCCACGCCTAAGAGCGCAGCCATTAACTCCCTGGGGATGGGCGTCATGGACAAGGTGGTCCTGTGCTTCGACGAGGCCTTCTGGGATCCCGAGGTCGACCTGTTCTCCCACGCCTCGGACCCACCGGGTCACTTCATCGAGTGGTACAACGCCGTCCCCTGGACAGGTCGACCAGTGCTTGTGGGATTCAACGCCGGACGACCCGCCGACGAGATAGAGACCTGGTCCGACGACGAGACTCTCGCTACCGCACTAGACGTGTTGGGCAGGATCCGATGGTGAGTGTCAACGTCCAGCATGCTGGTCCCATGAGGGAAGTCTGCTGTGGGTGAATCGCTGCCGACTGGCCCTCTGACCGGATGGCGGGTAGGTATGACCGCTGAGAGACGAGCCAACCTGCAGGCCGACGCGCTGCGGCGCCGGGGTGCCAAGGTGGTGCACGGCTGCACCATGCGGACGCTCGATCTCAGCAACGACGGCCGGTTGCTGGAGGTATCACGGGCCCTGACCACCGACCCACCAACGACGACGGTGCTGCAGACGGGGATGGGCCTGAGCATGTGGCTGGAGGCCATGGACGCCACGGGGATCGGGGCGGGTCTCCGCCGTGCCCTTGCTGGCTCCGAGGTACTGGCCCGAGGTCCGAAGGCGGTGAGCGCGGCCCGACGCGCGGGCCTAACAGTGACGTGGTCAGCTCCCGACGAACTGTTCGCCCAGATCGTCGACCACCTGTACCAAACTGGAGGTAGAGATCGCGTGGCTCTCCAGTTGGACGGGACCGACGAGGAGGAGTTGACCGCACCACTGATCGGGTGCTGTGCCGAGGTAGTGGTGGTTCCTGTGTACCGGTGGGCCCACCCGATCGACTCTGGTCCAGCGGAGGCTCTGGTCAACGCTGTGTGCAATGGCGGGGTAGACGCTGTGACCTTCACGACCCGTCAAGCCGCTGTGCACCTCGTGGAGGTCGCCGGGTCGATGGGACGAGAAGACGAGATGGTGGCCGCTCTGGACGGAACCCGGGTGGTTCCGGTCTCAGTCGGGCCCGTCTGTTCGGCGGCCATGCGGTCGCTCGGTATGACTGGTCTGGTCGAACCGGACCGTGCCCGTCTGGTGGCCATGATCGATGCCCTGGCAGACGAAGCAGTCCGACGGACCACACCCTAAAAGTCGGCGGGACCCCGCCTCAGGAACTGGCGTCGTCCGTGGACGCCGTGAGCTCGGCAGCTCGAAGGTCTCTTGGACCTAGCTCAATGTCCGATGGCGACGCCAACTCGTCACTACCCACGCCCAGATCTGGGAACTTCCGCATGGTGGGCATAAGACGATCGTCGACCGATCCCACCAGCCTGTTGTAGGCCCCGATCGCCGTCCCGAGGCCGCGCCCCGTCTTGTCAACGTGGTCCAGCAACGTCCCAACTCGGTCGTACAACTCGGTGCCCAGTTCGGCGATCGTCCGTGCGTTATCGGCCAGCCTGGCCTGCTGCCAACCGCCGGCTACCGCCCACAGCAGGGCTAGCAAGTTCACCGGCGAGGCCAGGAGTACCCGCTGATTCATCGCCTCCTGGAGGAGCCCGGGCTCAGCACGGAGCGCATCGGCGAGAAAGGACTCACCGGGCACGAACAAGACGACGAACTCGGGCGACGGCTCGCCGTCGGCCTCCCAGTACTTCTTCCCGGCCAGAGCCTTGACGTGCATCTCCAGAGCCTTGGCGTGAGCCTTGAGTTCGGCATCTACCACCGTCTGGTCGGTGGCTTCTTGGGCACGGAGGTAGGCGTCTAGGGGCACCTTGGCATCCACGAACAGTTGGGCACCGTTGGGGAGGCGGACCTTAACGTCGGGCCGGATCCGGTCCCCGGCGAGGTTCTGGGCCGTCACCTGCTCGGTGAAGTCACAGTACGGCTCCATCCCGGACAATTCGATGACGTTCCGAAGCTGGTTCTCGCCCCATGCACCGCGGGCCGAGGAAGAACGGAGTGCTTCGGTCAGCGTGGTGGTGCTGGTCTGTAGGTCTGACATCTGACGTCCTAGTTGGAGGGTCATAGCGCCTACCGCGCCCTTGTCCTTCTCGTGGGCGGTCTGGAGATGTCCTACCGTCTCACCCAGCTTCCGCATCTGCTCGCTGAACGGGTCGAGCAATCCTTTGGTTTTCTCGTGGACCGCCCCCATCCGTTCGGCGGCCAGGGTGAGAAACTGGTCGTTGTTGAGCTTCAGAGCGTTGGCCGCCGACTCGGTCACCTGAGCCCGGACCTCGGCGCCGATCTGGGCGGCTAGCGCCGTGGCATCCACCAGTGGCGCGGCCTCGACTCCAACCACAGGTGTGGGCCGCCGCACGGCCCACACCACGGTCATGACGGTCACGAGGACCGAAAAGACGGCTACCAGTACCAGTGCTGTTTCCATAAGCCGAACGTAGACGCGCCTTGTGACATAGGCGCGGAGGAGTCCGTTAGGTCGCCCACCGGGCAGGATCAATGGCGCACGCGAACCCATCCCANGCCCCACCAGCCGCACGNCTGGTCGCGTTGGCCCGGGCCACCTCGATGAGNCGNGCCACAGCGGACCGACCGTCCATCCTCGCCGAGTCAAAACCCCCCTGTTCGTCGACCTGTTGCACCCGCAGGGCCCAAACCACACCATCAACGAACGGCTCGCCTCCGGATGATTGGTCCCCGAACCGCCGGTCCCAGAACGAAAGGTTCATCTCAGTGTCCCCTTGGAATGAACTGAACACCAGGTTTGTCGAACCAATAGTCGCCCAAACGTCGTCGACCACGGCCGTCTTGGCGTGCACATAGATCTCCTCGACGCCCCACGCCCGCCGAACCGCNGGCGCCGAGAGGCAGAAGCCTTCATACGCCCCGAGAGCGGCTAACGCCTCGTANCCCGCTGCGATTCCCGGGTGGGTCCGAGCCGCGGCCAGTTCGGGCATCGGATCNCCGGGCACCGAGGCCACCACCAGCACCCCCCGCTCTAGCGCCTGGCGCAGTGCCACAAGCACTACCCGGCTGAGCAGTACCTGGTCCTCGATGTAGACATACTCTCGAGCCGCAGCGATCGCCGCCAGGTACTGCTCACGTACCGAATTCTCCCCATCCGGGAGGTCGTCATACAGNCCGGGCAGGACGCTGCGTTGGACTTGAGCGATTGTCGACCCGCCCTCGGCAGGCAGTTCGTCCACCACCCGNCTGCCCAGATCATCGGTCCCNCCACCGGGCCACGAACCATGNGTNTGGTCCCGCTCGGAGGCACCGTTCCACCTCATCACGAAGTTGTCGTGGACGTCAGCCACGCACGGACCCCGGAGNAAACAGTGCACGTCGTGGATGTTCGAATACCGCTCCCCCGGAGCGAACCCCAGCGACGAGTCCGGCTGAACGTGGTCTCGGCTAGCCATCGACCCTCGGGTGATGTTTATGCCACCCACGAAAGCCACCGCAGCCGGCGTTCCAGCATCGAGCAGCCAGACCTTCTGGTGCTGACAGTTCCGACCCACGGCGTCCCACCTCACGTTCCACACGGTGTCCCGATCAGCCAACAGTTCGGCCGAGGTCCTGTCACCGGGGAAGACGTCGTCGACTCCNACGCCATGGCCCTCCGGATGCCAGACCAAAACACGTACGTCGATTCCACGCTTGGCCGCAGAGTCCATTAGTTCCAGAAAGGTGCCTCGCCCCCCGGGAAATCGCGCCTCTACCTCGAGAAAAGCGACACAAACCCACACCGAAGTTGTTGCTAACTCAACCGCGCTGGCAATCCGTTCAAAAGCAACCGCACCGTCAACCAACGGTTCAACCAAGTTCCCCNATCGCACCGGAAAGGCTNCAGAAGCCGCTGGCGGATAACGATCGAGAACCTCGTCCACGGTTGAAAGTTACGTCGCAGACTCGCGGTGACCAGCACGCAAGGCCTTAGGGTTCGCAATCGTGGGTAACGCGCTGGTTATTGAACACGACGAAACTGGCCCGGTTGGTGGCGTGGGCGAACGACTTGCCGAACACGGCTTCGAACTGCACTCCTTTCGCGTCTTGGACGACCCATCACAACCTGTGTGCACCAAGGANTTNCCCGATCCGACCANNTACGACGTTGTCGTGGTNCTCGGATCCCAATGGTCGGTCTGCGAAAAGGGGCCTATCNAATCTTGGATTGACCGCGAGATCGANCTAGTTCGAANCGCACACGGATCTGGCACACCCGTCCTCGGCCTGTGCTTCGGGGGTCAAGTACTGGCTGCTGCCCTGGGAGGTGGGGTAACTAAGGCGGATCGACCAGAGATCGGCTGGTACGAAATCGAGTCGGACCAACCAGAGATCGTCTCGCCAGGACCTTGGTTTGAATGGCATTACGACCGATTCTCGATCCCTGACGGTTCCGTTGAGGTTGCCAGGTCCGAGGTCTCGTCCCAGGTTTTTCGCTGCGGCAAGAGCGTCGGCACCCAGTTCCATCCAGAGATCACTCCAGAAATTGTCGCTAGTTGGGCCGTTGTGGGTCACGAGGAGTTNGCCAAACTCGATATCGACCCAGAGCCGCTGATCGCTGAAACCGTTGATCGCCAGGCTGAAGCCCGCCAAAGGGCAGACCGCCTAGTCGACTGGTTCCTTGANTAGCCNGGAGAGCCATGTCCCGAAAANGGGCGATGATGCCTGACATCCANATACTGGACAANGACATCTGGGCNACACGAGTTCCCCATTCCGAGTTCAAGATACTTCGCGCCCAAGACCCTGTCTCGTGGTTTGACGAGCCNGATGGGAACTCTGGCTTCTGGGCCATCACGCGTCTTGATGATCTAGTNGCGGTCCACCGCGACCATCGAACNTTTTCCTCCCAGGTGGGGGGCACCGAACTTGAAGAACTGGAGAGGGACCCCGAAGCCCGCGAGGCACGACGGACAATGCTGGAAACCGACCCTCCCGAGCACACCAGGATCCGAAAGCTGGTTTCTCGCAGTTTCACCCGGCGAGCTATCGNAAAGTGGGAGACCACGGCTCGCGCCCTCATCTCGGAGACCATCGATGGGGCCCTTGCCGAGGGCAAGGTCGACTTCGTCGACGCAGTCGCTCGACNGCTCCCGATCCAGATGATCAGCAAGNTGCTCGGTGTGCCCGACCGGGACGCCGAGGAATTGTTCCACTGGGCCGACTCGGTCGTCTACCACGCTGATCCCGACTTCTCAGACGTGTTGTACGACAAGGACGATACGGACCCCTACCGGCTGCTCCCGTTTCGAAGTCCCAACTCCCTGAAGGTCTTCAAATACGCCCAGCAACTTGCCGCCGAGAAGGAAAGGAGACCCGAATCTGACGTGGTTTCGATGCTTGCGGCCTCTGATGAACTGACTCCCCTAGANTTCCAGACCTTCTTTCTCTTATTGGTTATCGCAGGAAATGAGACCACNCGCCACAGNCTGAGTCACGGCGCCCTGGCTCTGNCTGAGTTCCCGGACCAACTGCATCGNCTNCGAGAAAGCCCCGATCTGATCGACACGGCTTCCGAGGAAATCCTTCGATGGGCCTGCCCCCAAATTCATTTCAGGAGGACCGCTACCTGCGATACGACTCTGGCGGGAGTACCTATCTCCGCCGGGGACAAGGTCGTTACCTGGTACATCTCGGCCAACTACGACGAGAGCGCCTTCNCTGACCCATTCACGCTTGACCTGGGCAGAGATCCCAATCCACACGTGACTTTTGGAGGTGGGGGACCGCACATTTGCCTCGGCGCCTGGTTGGCCAGGTTGGAAGTGAGAGTCTTCCTAGAAGAGGTCGCAAGGCGCATAGGCCGCATCCACCTCGAGGGCGAGCCTGAACGAATCCGTTCGAACTTCATCAATGGCTTGAAGTACCTACCGCTCGGATTGGAGCCGTCGCGCTGACTGCCNTCAACGAGCTCCACCGAAGACCAGGCGTTCCGCAGCCGCGATGAGTTCGCCAATGGAATGCTCGTTTGCCGAGCCAAAGACATAGCGATCTGGACGGATGAGAACCGCTGCCTGTCCAGCGAGGAGCAGATCGAGGCCGCCGTCTAGATCAGTCAGATCGTCGACGAGGACCGTTTCGCACCAGTTCCCNGTCTGANGNGGAACCCGGGACAGTAGATACCAATCCGNGCCGCCAACATCGTCGAGCAGTGCCGGCGACCCACTGGCCAGGACCCTTGGTTGGCG
>PAXM01000033.1 GCA_002714485.1 Acidimicrobiaceae bacterium | reverse complement strand
CGTCGTAACCGGCACCGTCGTCGTAACCGGCACCGTCGTCGTAACCGGCACCGTCGTCGTAACCGGCACCGTCGTCGTAACCGTTTCAACCTCAGACGGAAGACTGGTTGCCGCAGCTGTCGACTGGTCGGTACCACCACCGCAAGCACTGACTACCAATACAAAAGCAATGAAAGACAGTCGCTTCATCCCAAGAGTTTTCCAGAAGCCGAAGATAAGTGCTAATGAGACGACTAGAAGCCCTGCCAGAAGGACCTCAAAGACGACCAAGCATTCCACACCGCCGACGAATCAAGACCTGGCTCGCTCTAAGCAGCTGAGGTGACGCCCTCAGCATCCGCCTCGTCAGGAGTCACTACCTCGGGTCCTCCGCCGACCAGCAAGTCAAACCCTTCGTCGTGGCCGCCGTCGCGCTCACCCTCATCAGAATCCACCACGAGGGCGGACGTAGCCGAAATGAGCGCCTCTTGAGCCTCCTGGACCTGGCGATTGGCCTGTTCGCACAGAACATCAAGCCGACTCCGAGCCTCTACCAGGACCTGAAATCCATGCCACGCCACACCGGTCTCACGATCCAACGGGCCATCACCCGATGTCACCCCAGTCGTCCCGGTGAACCCCATCGTCCGATCATCGACCACGAGGTTGTCCGCCAACCGGTCATTGGATGCCCTGTGGTAATCACACTCAGCCAACTTCTCCTCCTCGCCCGCCAGGACGCGGTCACGTTCAAGCCACCTCGCCTTCTGGCTCGCTATGGCGTAACGCCGGGCCCGTTCAAGCACCTTGGCCTCGGGGGACTGGTCGACATTGATCGTCGGGTCGGGAGATTCGTGGTTGCGGGACATGGATTCCTCTACTGGTTCGTTTGCTGGTCCGAGGTTCGCGCGCGCGGACCACCGCGCGCGCGGACCCTCCACATCTAGTCTCCGAGTGTGACAACCAGTCCGACCATCGCCCAACGTCAGGCTCTTGCCGCCGGCTGGGACCCCGATCCCTCCCGCTCCCTGTCACTCTCAGCCGACGCCCACCCCGATCTCCGATGGTTCGACGTCGAGGCCTGGCTAGTCCCAAGCAAGACCCACTGCGCCTCAACCCAACTCTGGATTCTGGACGGCGGTGCTAACGACCAGATCCAAGAGATACAAAATCACGAGAGGCCCAAATGAGACTCTCGACACGACAGGTCCTCGGAATGGCTCTCGCCATGTGTGCGCTTGCCGCATGTGCAACCGACCCCTTCGTCATTCCCGAACCAGAACGAGGTCCCGACTACTCGTACAGCGACCTCCGCAACGAGGACCTTCGTGGTGCTTCTCTCCGATATGCGGACTTCGATCTCTCCGATCTCAGTGGTGCACTCCTCAAAGATGCCGACCTCGCCGGCGCCAACCTCTATGCAACAGGACTCAGAGATACCGACCTCTCCGGCGCCAACCTCGCCGGTGCAAACCTCGCCGGTGCCGACCTCGCCGGAGCCAACCTCACCGGGGCCGACCTCACCGGAGCCAACCTCACCGGGGCCATCTTGGATGGCAGCGTCCTCGACAAAACGATCCTCGTAAACGCAGCGGTCGCTGGAGCCTCATTTAGAAAAACGGACCTTCGCCACACAGGGTTTCCATTCTCTGAAAACGACTTTTCAAAAGTTGACTTCACTGGTGCCCTGATCGGCGCAGTTGACCTTCGGCAAGCTTCACTCGAGGGATCCATACTCAGGGACGCCGACCTCTCTGGGTCCCTCTTCGGAACAACTTTTCCACCGGGCTTCAATCTCAGTGGCGCAAACCTCCACCAGGCAGACCTGCGTGACGCAGACCTCAACGGGGCCAGTCTGGTCGGTACCAACCTTTCGGAAGCTGACCTCTCAGGAGCAGTCCTGACAGGAAGCGCTCTCAGTGGTGCGGACCTCTCCGGCGCCAACCTGCACGGAGCCGATCTCCGAGGTGCCAATCTCAGTGAAACCAAATTCGTGGGCTCCCAACTTTCTGGAGCCAATCTCACCGCCACGAATCTGAGCGCCACCGATCTCACCGGCGTGAGTTTTGCCTACGCCATAGTCAGGCATTCCATTCTCAGCGACAGGAATCTTCAAGGTCTCGATTTCAGAGACGCTGATCTTGGAGGCTCAATCTTCGAGCGCTCCAACCTCTCGGGAGCCGATTTCCGAGGAAGCAACCTAAGCGAAGCGAATTTCGACGGCGCCATCCTCTCGGGAGCCGATTTCCGAGGAAGCAACCTAAGCGAAGCAAGCTTCGAGGGCGCCATCCTTGACCGGGCACAGTTAGCTAAAGCGGTGCTCCCCGGCACGAACTTCCACAAGGCAAGCCTCAGATGGGTTGACCTGTCCGCTCAGACAATCCGACTCAAGACCCTGTCTTACGCTGATCTATCCGGTTCCAACCTCTCTGGTGCCGACCTCTCCAATCAGGACATGAATCAGGCGTCGCTTAGGAATACCGACCTTTCAGGAACCATCCTCACCGGTGCCTCGTTGTTCAAGGCGAACCTCACCGGAGCGAACCTCACCGGAGCGAACCTCACCGGAGCGAACCTCACCGGAGCGACCGTTCATGAAACCAACCTCAGCGATGTCATTACCACCGATGCTGTACTGGACGATTCCTGGCCCACCCAATAAGGGCCAAGCTTCAGCTGTCCGCGAGCGCCTCGCACTTCTGGAGGAGAGCATCTATAACGACATCTCCACCAGTCAAAAGTATGGAGTAGTAGCCAAGCTGCTCGTTTCCGTATCCGAAGCTCCGAGCCTGAACCGTGTAGGCGCCGGTCTCACAAAGTTGAACCGAAACGAACGAATCCGTGCCGACATGGTCATCGTTGAAGGCGATGAGGTCTCCGAGTGGCCCGAACACTTCAAGGTAGGCGTCAAAGTGTCCTGAGGTCATCTGGACCTGAACCGAGGTCCCCGCCAGACCGAAGAAGATCCACTCGTCGGAAACTCCGGGATGCTTGAAGTCCTGGACCTGCTGGTTCGGATAAAGGTTGTTGACCTGATCGTCGAACGGGGGAAGCGTGGTCGACGTGGTAGGCGGTGGAGGCAGGTGGTCGAGAGCCAGCCCCCGGTCTATGAGTTCCTGAACGTGACGATCAAAGGTTGCTGGGCCATAGGTCCAGTCGGCCTGCATGCCGAGCACGATTTGTAAAACCTGCACCCGTTCACCGACTTCCCATAGCTCATAGATCTCGAGAAGAACTGCTTCTTCATCGATCGGCTCAAACGGTTCCTCCGCGTCAGGGTCAATAGGAAGTGTCAGTTCCAATGTCGTGGTGGTCACTGGGGACACCACCGAAGTGGTGACCCGGGCGGGTTCGACCGTGGTCGTCGAAGGCACGACGACCGATGTGCTGGGTGGAGACGTCGTCGCCACCGTCGTCGCCATCGTGGAAGCCGGGGTTGTCGTCGTCGCCGTCGTCGTCGCCACCGTGGCCACCGTCGTGGAAGCCGGGGTTGTCGTTGGAGCCATCGTGGTCGGAACCACGATCACCTCGGACCCACCACCAAAGGCGCCAGCGAGGGTGGCGATCACGATTCCCACCAACAGCACTGACCCAGTCACGAAGACCCTGGTTCGAGTCTTGTGCTGTTCGCGGTCGCGCTGTGCCCGTTCCTCAGCCTTCTGGAGTTGGCTAGCGACCTTCTCCCGGTCCGCCTCGGCAGCCTCCAGTTGCTCGATCACCCGTTTCCGCTCAACGCGGGCCGCCTCCTGTTCCCGTTCGATTTGTTCAGCGGCCTTGCCAGTCGTCTCCCGATCCCGCTCTTCAGCTGCCTTTTCTGACGCCTCTAACTCCTCCTTCAGGCGCGTGATCTCCTCTCGACTCTCGCGAAGTTTCATGTGGAGGTAGTTGTTCTTAGCCATCAGAAGATTGTTGATCGAAGCACGGGTCGGTAATGGAGGAGGACTCGATCGATCACGTCAACTCGCCGTCCCACCGGACGTTGACCGTAACTGCGGCGTCGATCGGTCCGGTCATTATGTTGTCCCGTCTCGCCATTGCAACCACACAGACATTGTCCACCATGACGCCCTCACCATCGTGTCCAACTGAACAAAATCCCCCAGTGACTGTCCATTCGATGGGAGTCGAACTCATCGGGCCACCACCTGGAGGATTGGCGACACGGGTCCAAGACCCACGGCGTTTTCCATGGTCACCCGGACTTCGTACTCCACTCCGGACACGAGCCCGCCAATCCGCGCCGTGGTCGTCAATGGGCCAGCCGTAAATGACTGCCACTCGACGCTACCCACCTGTCGGAGATCCAAGTAGACCGCAGTGATGGGTGACCCTCCATCTCCTGGTCGATTCCAAGTGACCACCAGGTGTTCGTACTCTTCGAACGCCGTCAGGCCATCGACCGCGCCAGGCAAACCGGCCGGTACGACGTGGACTGATCTGGTCTGGCTGATTCCCAATTCCGTCACCACAGAGACGCGGAACCAATGGAGCACTCCGTTTCGGAGTCCTTCGATGACCGCCGAGGTCGCCGCTCCGACCTCACCTCCAACGTCGTCCCAAGTTGCGCCATCATCGACGGAGTACTCGATCCGATGGGAAATGACTGCCGAACCCCCATCGTGGAAGGGTGACGTCCAGGTCAAGTTCACCGAACCATCACCCCTGCTAGCACGGAGATCAGTCGGGGGGGTAGGGCGACCGGGTGTAACGCTGATGGCGGTGCTGACCGGACCTCGACCAACAATCGTCACTGCCGCGACCCGGAGACTCTCCAGAGCCCCGTTCGCCAACCCTTCGACCGAGGCCGTCGGAAGCGCCGAAGTCCCGTCAGGCACTACTTCCCAGCCGGTGTCGACTCGCCGTTCCACCACGTAGTCCACGATCGGCGAACCGCCGTCGTCCATCGGAGCCATCCACGACAGGTCAATCCGGCCGTCTCCTGCAACCCCGGTCAGGCCGGTTGGTTGATCCGGTTGACCAACTACCACGGTCACCTCTGAGGACGCTGGTCCGGCTCCCTGCTCGTTCACCGCCATGACCCGGAATCGGAGCGTGGTCTCGTTGACCAGGCCGGTCACCGTCAGGGCAGTACCAGCCAGTACTTCATGTTCCACGGTTTTCCAATTATCGCCGTCCATCGAGTACTGAACCACATGGTCGACGATCGGGTCATCGGCGGCCGAATACGCCAACTCCCACTGGAGGATTGCCGAGGAGTCCCCTCCGCGTCCGGTCAAGCCGGTCGGTGCCGTCGGCGGACCGACCGGAATGACGGTGATAGACATCGGACCGAGACTTTGTCCTGTTGCATCAACCGCAGTGACATGGAACGTGTAGGACCGACCGTTGACAAGATCGTCGACCACATAGGCCGGTGACGACAGCCCCTCAGCAGTGCGCCACGGGTCGCCGACCCTTGTTTCGATCCAGTCGGCATGAGAACTGATACGGGTGGCAACGTTCGGATACGTCTGATCAGCGCAAACATCTGAAAGTCCGTAGGAGGTCACCCCGACCAACCTGGTCATACCCAACGCAGCGGTGACCGGACCACCACTATCCCCCGAACAAGCCCCATCCCCATCTGGAGACCCGACGCACAACTCCAGTACCGGGTCGAAACCGCGCCAACTCCCGCAATAGTCGTCCGTAGGCCCACTGAGCGTCTGACCTTGGACCGATCGGAGCAACGACTGGTACTGCTTGCCGTCTGTCGACACGGCTCCCCAGCCGACCACCTCCAAAGCCGTCCCGGCAACAGGCAGATCACCATCGACCTGCCATGGGATCGGGACACCAGGTGCATCGGAGGCCAGCTCTACAAGTCCGATGTCGTGGATTATCCGCTCTGCGTCATACCCCTCGTGGATGTGGAGTGCGTTGACACCAATCCGATCGGCTGACGACACCTCGTCCAAGTCCACCCGACCAGCCACCTGGACATCATCCACCGACTTGTCAGTTAGGCAGTGAGCGGCAGTGACCACCCACCGGGGCGCCACGAGTGTCCCACCGCAGTAATGCGCCTGGAATGGATCCGGATGGGCGCTGGAAAGGAGCGCAACTGCGTGGGATGTCGAACCCGATGCGACCACGGTCCCACCGACGATCATTGGAAACCTGAGGCCGGGTAGTCGATGCTGGGCTCGGTTGGACCCTGTTCGAGCGAGTACCGACGTTGGCCAGCCACTGGCCGTAGCTTCTTGTTGAACCTCCGACTGGGCCGCCATGGCCCCGCGAATGACCGGAGAGTCCCTCAGTAGTCGGGATTCGTCGAAGTAGACGACGGTGTATGAGGCCATAGAGGTACCTTCCGGCTCCTCCCAGGCCAGCGTGACCCGACGGTCTCCTGCGATGGCCTCCAGCCCACCCGAGACCAGCACCTTGACCGGGGCAATCGGTGTACTAGTAAGCGTTGACGTCCAGAGCCCACCCCCCACGTCATTGACAGCCCTGATCCGAACCTGACGGGCCACGCCGTTCTCAAGAGCATCCACACTGGTCATTCGGGTCGTTCCCGAAACCTCCACCACCGTCCACTCGGTCGGCACCCCTTCGGACGGCACGGGACGGTGGGCAACCTCAAAGGACCGGATCACCGAACCACCGCTGGATGGCGCGCCCCATCGCACCTGGATCAAGCCATCTCCAGCCGTCACTTTGGGGCTACCCGGCCGGCCCGGAGGAAGGACATCTCCATCGACCAAGGCCCACTCACCGGTTGCCTCGATCGCCAAGACACGACCGCCCGACGGCAACCGAAGGCGGCTGACTACCGAATCATCCTCAGCTACCAGAACGTTGGAGGTGTCCAGCCCGGGGCCCATGGACGCTATCCGGATTGAACCTTTACCGATGTGCCGGTACCTCGGTGTAAACCCACCCAAGGTGGAGGGAACCAAAAACACAGCATCCCCTGATCCGAGAACAGGTGTCGAGAGGTCAAGGCCAGGGCTGGCCAACACCGACTCAAAGGCCACTGACCACTCTCCGTCAGCCACCACCACTACCGACGCGACGGTAGATGGCGCCCTAATCAGTGCCTGACCGTTAACCACACCGTCGCGCTCAACCAGAACCGCGGCCTCTCCACCAGACACATCAAGCCCCACCACCCGGAACGTGCTGGTTCCAGTGTGTTTGTAGACCACGATCCGATGGTCGACAGGAGGAGGCTCGTCAAGCATCACCGTGTCAGGACCAGAACCGGTCAACCGGACCGAAGCGGTCGAGCGAGGCGGAACGATCTCGTCAATCACCCCGCGAATCGCGTTAGTTCCGTTCGCCCTAGCCTCCAAGCCGGCAAAAAAGGTCAGAACGGTAGCGCCGAACGCTTGAGCCTGCTCCCGACTAATGCAGTAGTGGGTGGCGACCCGGTCAAGGGTGGCCAACTCAGCACCTGACCAGACGGTAGCGAACCGGTGCGGCCCAAGAGGGTCCAACTGGTTCACATACCCGAGATCGCACTCACTGTTGGTCGCTTCAGAGCCGATCCGTCCGGTGATGGAAAGAATGAAGTCCACCACTACCACCCCGGCACGTTGGAGTTCCCCAACCGAGTCGTAACCAAGATGGTCGGTTGCCCACTGCAAGTCGACAAGGTCGGTATCCACGTAGCCGGTGCCCACCACGTCAGCCGCCGCCCCGTCTGCGCCCGGTCCGAGCACCAGCACCCCTGCTGCCAGCACGATTCCGGCAGCATGGTGAAGGAACCGTCGGTACACCGGACCTCCCGTCCACTTGTCCCCGGATACCCCGACCCTAGGCTCCCGACCATGCAAGAGGCCTCCGCTCCCCCCGCACGTCAAACAGATCTGGACTTCGCAGTGGCCATTGCCCGAGAGGCAGGATTACTCACCCTCGAATTGTTCCGTCAACCCGATGTATCGATCGAAGACAAAGAAGACGGCTCACCTGTCACAGCAGCCGATCGGGAAGCCGAGCGTCTCCTCCGGGAACGGATCGGCACAACACATCCTTACGATGCCGTGGTTGGTGAGGAGGANGCAGACACCATGGGGAAATCAGGTCGGACCTGGATTCTGGACCCCATCGATGGCACCCAGTCATTTGTGCACGGCGTACCCCTGTACGCCAACTTNGTCGCCCTCGAAGATGAGTTCGGCCCAGCCGTCGGCGTAATCAACATCCCTGCCCTTGAAGAGTGTGTCTGGGCGGGTCGTGGACTGGGCTGTTTCCTCAACGGCGAGCCAACCCGGGTCGCGGATCGTTCCGACCTCCGAGGGGCATGCATCGTGACCAGCGGCGTTGACTACTGGCCATCGGCAGCCACTCTTGACGAGTTTGTGGGCCGTGGTGCTGTGATCCGAACCTGGGGNGACGCCTACGGTTACGCGTTAGTGGCCACTGGGCGGGCCCACGCCATGGTGGATCCAATCGTCAACCGCTGGGACGTCGCTCCGATGCTGACCATTTTTCCAGAAGCTGGCGGCATATTCACCGACCTGTCAGGGGCCGTGACCGCCGAAGGCGGTGACGGCCTGGCNACCAACCCTGTTCTGGCCGACCAGATACTCAACTTGGTAGGTCGCTGACCCCTGCAACTATGCCTCAGGAGAGCCCCGCTCCCCTTCAAAGATCGACGCCTGAAGGCCGCGTTCTGCCAACTCGGACATGAAGGCCAGTGGCTCCACCATTTCGGCCAGGCCCGCCATGCCCGCCACCCGGTGTCGACCGGCCAGNAACCATTCCACCGTCGTAGCCGCCACAATCGCGGCAGCCATAGCAGGTCGTCCGGTCGCCCCCAGCACGGCAACGTCGGCAGCCGTACCTCGTCGGCCCCGGACCTCGACACGAATNGCCCCTGTTCCACCCTCCACGTGAGGTGGCAACAACATTGGCAGGGGAGCCGTCAACCGATCCCGGCGGGTTGCAGCCACCCGGGCGGTAATCCGACCAATGGTCGGCAGAGCATGGTGGAGTAACACTGGATCAGGAAGCGCTGCCCGGTAGCAGTCCCTCGGTCCTACCGGATCCGGGAACCATGCCAGTTCTCTGCCCGACCCNCCGGCTCGGCGAACCCANTCACCAACGCCCGTGCTGTCGTCCACCCTCCAGTCGTAGGACATCCGGCTGAGCGCCCGATGATGGACCANGGCNCANGCTGGACCACCNGTCCCCGCCTTGGCCACGTGAACCTCGTCGACCTCGTCGAACCACGAGGCTCCGTGTGCTGCCAGTAAGCACGATAAACCCGGTCCGAAACCAGCTCCTACGGCAATCGGCACCCCACAACGTGCTGCGTCTTCAGACTGACGGAGGACGGCAATCGTCTCAGCCAGTCCGTCACCTACCAGTACGGCTGGACGCTGTACCTGAATAGTCTCCAGCACGGCTTCGAGTTGGGTGCCNCGCGGGNTAGCCACCACTACGNCATCAGCCTCTAGGGGCNTAGTGAANGGTGCGTGTTCGACCCGACAGCGATCACCCAGANCACGTGACNCNCGAGCCAAACGCTCACGAGAAGTGTCGCGCAGGANGACNTTGTCCACGGNGTCCGAANTGACGATCTGTCGGGCCACCCGCGCTCCAACGGCACCAGCGCCCAAGATGGCAACCGTGCTCAACGGAGCCCCGGACCGGCTAGGGGCCGCCATCCACCGGATCGACGCGCGATTCCATCAGCTCCGTTAATGCGGAGGGCGGCAGCCACTGCGGCAGCCACACTCACCGCGGCGAGGGCTCGTCGGATGACCTGCATGGACGTGGGGCTAGCTGGATTCGAACCAGCGACCTCACCCTTATCAGGGGTGCGCTCTAACCGACTGAGCTATAGCNCCGCAGACCCCGGAACGGTATCGGAGCCATTGAAGGCGTTACTACTCCCCNNGGCNGGACTCCGATGCTTGGCCGNCCNTNCCTCCNGAAGCCTCTAGGGGAACGTCACCGCGNCGCAGCCGACGCTGCCGAACNGCCGTCTCTTCCTCGACCATCGTGAAGCGGATTCCCCCNGTTAGGTCACTTATCAAGTTGAACANGATCACCAACACNACGGTCANTCCGATNCCNCCAACTACNAGGACGAGACCACCCAACACGAANATGCGGAAGATCTGGGCCGNATCNAAGGTNAANGTCTCNANNGCGAAGAGTTCCTCGATAAACGACTCAACCTTGGAGATCGTCCCCGCATCCTCNGCCGCACTCCACAACATNCGNGTGGCTATGACGAGNAGACCCCAGACNCAGAGNTAGAACACCAGNCACACCTTCAANACCGACCAGGGCTCAATGTGNCGGACCAGTCGTCGAACGCGTCGAACCCGATATCCACCCATCGGTGTGCTNGAANCCGNNNCGGACNCGNTTGNCCGATCGACANTNGGGNCNGNGNCCGAAGCCGTCCGTCCAAATCGTCCCNTNAGCANGCGTNGACGCTCCCGCCGNAAGATCGGNGNNACGTCTAGATCGTCATCATCAACGTCCCCACTGGNCATNCGTGCCAGNAGATCGGCNGACGACTCGAGCNCCGTCGACTCCCCAGCCGGNTTAATACTGGCGTCNTCNCCCGACTCCACCTCGGNGCTCGTATCCAGAGACTGGCCGGCCCCNCCACCGTGCGCCTCGACCGACTTCCGNACCGANGGACTCCCCNCANTCTGTGATTCCCCGTTCGATGNNTCNGGACGCGNCTCTTCAAGATCGTCGAAGTCGTCGGNGGCCACGGNCCGGAAGTCTACGGGTCCGATCCCGGAGCAACCGGGCGCGCNACCGATCAGACTGTCGCCGGCTCCGTCCCACTCCCACCGTCACCTCGAATCACCAGTACCAAATCGGAAACCCACCAAGGATCTACCAACTCTCCACGCCATCGCCCCGTCCATCGGCACCATAAGGCGAGCAGCAAAAACAGTTGTCCGTATTCGTCACCAACCCGCCGGTCGACACTCGCTTCCTTTCCCTCTCAGGCTTGAGAGCCCATGAATAACCGTGCATTAGGGAAAGTAGGCCTCTAAGCGAAGGCGCATAACGTTCAGGTCAGGCTTCTTTGTCGGGCTCATCCCCGGATGGGTCATCGGACTCGTCGCCGGCTGGCACCGGGGAGACTGCAGCGACCTCCTGACCGTCGCCAGGGGACATGACACTCACTCCAGTGGCGTCCCGACCCTGGACCGAAATGTCGGCAGCCGGCAACCGGATGATCATTCCAGCAGTTGTGATTGCGAACAGGTCTTCGGACTCACTCAGCACAAGGGCCCCGGCTATACGGCCGCGGTCGTCGGTCGTCCGGATCCCCCGGACACCCAGACCGGCTCTTCCCTTTACGGTGAACTCGCCCAACTCGGTCCGTTTGCCGTAGCCCTCAGTAGTCAGATGGAGGATCGTGGCATCGTCACGTGCCACACAACATGAGACCAAGACGTCATCACCCCGGAACTTCATGCCCCTCACCCCTGCTGCACTACGTCCCATGGGCCGTACGGATTCTTCGGAGATTCTTAAGGTCTGTCCAGAACTCGACACCAAGAACAGGTCGTCGTCACCGTTGGTCGGTACCACAGCAACCAACTCATCGCCATCATTGAGCCGTACGGCGATTAGACCGGCTTTCAATGAAGAGTCGTAGG
This sequence comes from Acidimicrobiaceae bacterium, assembly GCA_002714485.1. Taxonomy (GTDB): domain Bacteria; phylum Actinomycetota; class Acidimicrobiia; order Acidimicrobiales; family MedAcidi-G1; genus UBA9410. The sequence goes on along the minus strand of PAXM01000033.1, from coordinate 8,725 downwards.
CCGTGAACAGTGTCTTCTTTACCCGTCCAGACCTCGTAGCAAAGAACAGGAATCGGTTCGACTCGTAGTCCCGGGTGTCAATGACGGCCTGGATCCGCTCGTCGGGTTGTAACGGCAGCAGATTCACTATGGAGGTCCCGCGAGCTGTACGGCCGGCCGAGGGGATCTCATGAGCCTTTAGTCGGTATACCCGCCCTCGGGTGGAGAAGAACAGCAGGTAGGCGTGTGCCGTGGTGTGGATGAGGTGGGCTATAGCATCCTCGCCCTTGAGCCTGGCTCCAGTCACTCCCTTGCCTCCACGGCCCTGCGTCCGGAACTCACCGGTCGACATCGTCTTGACGTAACCCGAGGTGCTCATGGCGAACACCATCTCCTCGTCGTCGATGAGATCCTCGATGTCGAGTTCACCTGGATCGTGCACCATCTCACTTCGCCTTGGAGTGGCGTGCCGGTTCCGAACCTCGCCCAGTTCATCCTTGATGACGCCCTGCAGGAGTTGCTCGTCACCGAGGATCTGCTCCAGTTCGGTGATAGTCGACCGGAGTTCGTCCATCCGTTCATCAAGGTTGGTACGCCCGAGGCGGGTCAATCGAGCCAACTGCATGTCCAGGATGTGGTTGGCCTGTAGCTCACTGAACGCAAAATCCTCTCCCATCAGGCTCCCGCGGGCCGTGGCCCGGTCGGCCGACCCGCGGATGAGGACGATGACGTCGTCAATCCGGTCCAGCGCCTTGAGCAGGCCCTCGGTGATGTGGGCCTCGTCCCGAGCTTTGGACAAGCGGTGTTCGCTGCGGCGGCGAACCACCTCGATCTGGTGGTCGACGTAGGCCACCAGCAGGTCGCGCAGGTTCATAGTGCGGGGAACCTCATCGACGAGAGCCACAGTGTTGACCGAGAACGTGGTCTGTAGCGGGGTCCTCTTGAACAAGTTGTTCAGGATGACCAGTGCTGGGGCGTCTCGCTTGAGGGTGATGACGATCCGGGTCCGACCCTGGGCCGACTCGTCGTTGATGTCGGCGATTCCATCGATCTCACGGGCATCCACTAAGTCCCGGATCTTGGACATGATCAGATTCGGACTGGCCTGGTACGGCAGTTCAGTGACCACGATGCGACTGGAGCGACGACCCTCCTCGATGTCGGTCCGCGCCCGCATCCGAACCTGGCCCCGCCCGGTCCGGTAGGCGTCACGGATGCCCGCGCGTCCCAGGATCAACGCACCAGTTGGAAAATCTGGTCCCGGCAGATACTTCATGAGGTCGTCGGATGTGGCCTCCGGATTGTCGATTAGGTGGACGGTGGCATCAATCACCTCACCCAGATTGTGGGTCGGGATATTGGTTGCCATACCCACCGCGATGCCCTGACTGCCATTGACCAACAAGTTTGGAAACCGGGCTGGCAACACCACTGGTTCGGTGAATTCACCCGAATAATTCTCGGTGAAGTCGACAGTGTCCTCGTCGATCCCAGCCAGGAGGTCGAGAGCGATCGGATCTAGGCGGCATTCCGTGTACCGGGCGGCGGCGGCCGCATCATCCGGTGAGTAGCCGAAGTTTCCCTTGGGATGCACCACCGGGTGTCGAAGACTGAAATCCTGGCCCATGCGGACCAAGGCGTCGTAGATGGCCTGGTCCCCGTGAGGGTGGTACTTGCCCATGACCTCGCCGGTGACCCGGGCGCATTTCATGGTCGGCCGGTCGGGCCGGGCACCGAGGTCATACATGCCCCAAAGAATTCGCCGGTGAACCGGCTTGAGACCATCCCGGGCATCTGGAAGCGCCCGTGAGACGATGACCGACATGGCGTAGTCCAAGAAGGACTGTTCCATCTCCTCCTGGATCTCGATGGGCTGGATGAACCCCGACATCGAGTCTTCGTCGGTCATCGCTCCAGACGAGGCGTCATCCGCCACCGGAATCCCGCTCTCTTCGGCCATTAGATGTCCAAGAACCGCACGTCGCGAGCGTTGGTCTGGATAAACCGCTTGCGACTCTCAACGTCCTCTCCCATGAGGGTCGAGAAGACCTCGTCAGCGATAGCCAGCATCTCCACAGAGACCTGAAGGAGGCTCCGCCGGGACGGGTCCATCGTGGTGTCCTTCAGCTCGTCAAAGTCCATCTCTCCGAGACCTTTGAGCCGTTGAAACTCCCTCTTGTGGCCGGGGTTCTCGACCATGAAGGCAGATCTGGCGTGGTCGTCCTTCAAATACACCTTCTCACGGCCCACCACAGTGGAGTAGAGAGGGGGTTGAGCGATGTAGACGTGGCCAGCCTCCACCAGGGGCCGCATCTGCCGGAAGAAGAACGTCAGTAGCAACGTCCGGATGTGGCTGCCGTCCACATCAGCGTCACACAACAGGATCACCTTGTGGTAGCGGATGCGATCCACGTCGAAGTCCTCGGCGAATCCAGCGCCGATTGCCTGGATGAGCGTCTGGATTTCGGTGTTCTTCAGCATCCGGTCAGCCCGGGCCCGCTCGACGTTGAGGATCTTTCCCCGGATGGGGAGGATGGCCATGGTGTGCGGATCGCGGGCCTGTACAGCCGAGCCACCGGCCGAGTCGCCCTCCACGATGAACAGTTCGGATTCCCGAGGATCCTTGGAGGCACAGTCCTTGAGTTTGTCCGGCATACCGGCACCGTCTAGCGCCGACTTCCGGCGAGCCGACCGTCGCGCGTCCTGGGCTGCTACACGGGCCCGTTGAGCGTTGACGGCCTTCTGAACGATGGCCTTGGCCTCTTGGGGGTGCTCTTCCAACCAATCAGTTAGGCGTTCATTGGTGGTGCGTTGGACAAGCGAGCGCATCTCAACATTGCCAAGCTTGGACTTAGTCTGCCCCTCGAACTGCGGCTCGGAAAGACGGACGCTGATAATCGCCGTGAGGCCCTCCCGGATGTCCTCACCCTGAAGGTTGTCGTCGTTGTCCTTGATCAGGTTCCGCTTTTTCGCGTAGCGATTCACCACCGCGGTCAGGGCACTACGAAAGCCTTCCTCGTGCATCCCCCCCTCGAGTGTGTTGATCCCGTTGGCAAAGGAGTGCAAGCCATCAGCGTTAAAGCCGGTATTCCACTGGAAGGCGACCTCGACCTCCTGACCCTCTTCGATGCCCTCGATGTAGCCAACTTCGGCGAACAGCGACTCCTTGGAGGCATTCACGTGGGCAACAAAGTCCCTGATACCTCCCTCGTACCGGTATTCAACCTCGTCGTGGTTCCCGTCCGGTCGCTCGTCACGCAGTCGAATCTGGAGACCCCGGTTCAAGAAAGCCATCATCTGGAATCGCTCAGACAGGGTCTGGAATCGGAAGCGAATCTCATCGAAGATCGACACGTCGGGCCAAAAGCGCACGGTGGTCCCAGTCCGACCGTCCGGTGAAGCTCCGCTCGCGGCGAGACGAGTATCTAGGCGCCCACCGTCCACGAAGTCCATGTAATACCGGTTTCCATCCCGATAGATCTCGACCTCAACCCGGCTGGATAGGGCATTGACCACCGAGATACCGACGCCGTGTAGGCCTCCAGACACCTTGTAGCCCTCACCGCCAAACTTCCCACCAGCGTGCAGCACGGTGAACACCACCTCTGCGGCCGTGAGTTCCTCATACTGGTGATGGACACCCACTGGAATACCCCGACCATCATCAGAAACCTGACACGAGCCGTCCTCACACAGAGTCACCTCGATAGTCGTGCAGTGACCGGCCATCGCCTCATCCACGGAGTTGTCCACGACCTCCCACACCAGGTGGTGGAGACCGGTCGGACCAGTGGACCCGATGTACATTCCTGGTCGTTTCCGGACGGCCTCGAGACCCTCCAGAACGGTGATATCCGCTTCGCTGTAGGACGTCTCGGCAGTCGTCATCGACACCGCTCCCCAATGGTCATCAGGTTAGGGGAAGAAAGTGCCGAGAAACAGATTGGAACGGTACAAAACCGCAGGTCAGAGCACATGTTCACGGTTAGAACAGACTACCAGCAGGGGGGGCTCGGGCCACGGATCCGAGTCCCTTCCGGAAGGATCAATACCGATCGTTCAGGGGCCTGTCCGCCGTTCCACACGAACCCGAACCGAGGTGATTCTCCCGGGTCCAACGAGGCTCTCTATTCGCTCCAACAGTTGAGCCTCCAACCACGCCACCTGGCTCGCCCAGGCCGGGTCGTTGACAGCTACCAATAGCTCCGATCCGCGTACCGCTACGGTTTCGATCCTCTCCGCTAAGTGAGGCCCCACGATCTCAGACCACTGATCGATGATCATCTTTGTGTCGTCAATACGCGGTGATCCCATACCCTCCAGAAGCCGCTCCAGGCTCTGCCGCAGTGGTACCGGTCCTCGGTCGGTCGTCACAATCGATCTACCGATGCCGGAACCAAATCGTCTAGGTATAGGACCACACCGACATCCACCCCCTCTGGAACCATTCCCGCCGAGGTGACCACCGCCTGGGTGGAAGGCAACAGGTCAACAAGAGCCGTACATCGACCGGCGTCAAGTTCGGAGAAAACGTCATCAAGTAGAACAACTGGTTCTGAACCGGTCCGATCCGTCACCAGGCGATGCCCTGCCAACCTGAGGGCCAAGACGATAGAACGCTGTTCGCCCTGTGAGGAATGAGTTCTCGCTGGCATCTCATCCAACGAGAACAGGATCTCGTCTCGATGGGGGCCGACAGTCGTCACCCCCCTCCTGAGATCATCAGGTCGGGCGCTAGCCAACGCTGCTGTCAAGCCTTCCGAAGACCACTGATCAACCATCTGAATGTTCATTCGACTACGCCCACTGGTGAGAGCATCCATCAGTACCTCGATCTCCGGTATGAGACGAGTTAGGACCTCTCGCCGTGCCGAGGCCAACTGTTCCCCCACTTCGACAAGTTGAGCGTCCCAAACGTCGAGTGTCGTCTCCACCTCTGGTGTGGACCGCCCTCTTGCCTGTTTGAGCAAGGTGTTTCGTTGTCTGAGGATGCGATCCAGATCTCCCCTCAGCGCGTAGTTTCCCGGATGAAGATCGACCAAGAGGTCATCGATCCATCCCCGACGGTCTCCGGGACCTCCCTTGATCAACCGGAGATCATCAGGTCCGAACACTGTGGCCCGGAAGTGACCCAACAGGTCCCGGAGCCGAGTCACCCGTTGCCGATTGACCTGAATCCGGTTTCTGCCCGATGCCACCAACTCGGCTTCTAGGAGAACCGTTCTCCCTGCGGTCTCGACCTCGGCCCGGACAAACGCCCGCTCCGTACCACTTCGCACCAAGGCCTCAGTAGGAGCTCCTCGAAAAGACAGTCCCCGAGATAGCCAGACCAGGGCTTCGATGAGATTGGTTTTACCCTGTCCGTTGGTACCAACCACAACGGTCACCCCAGGATCCAACGACAGGTCAATCTCACGGTGATTCCGAAAATCGGTCAACCAGAGATGCTTGACAGTCATGATATTGGTTCCGAAAAATGGAACCGGGAGGTCCCAGAAATTACTGAACCGAGCCTGTTCAGGTCACCCGGACCGGCATAAGCAGGTACAGAAATTGCTCGTCCCCCATCGACCTGAGTACAGCCGGCTTACTGGCCTCACTGGTTTCCAATCGAACTTCGTCTCCCGGACTGACCTCGAGCCCATCGAGGAGAAATTGGGGGTTGAACGCCACCGTCAAATCGCTTCCTTCATAGGTGGCATCCAGAGATTCATGGGCCTGCCCTACGTCCTGGGTAATAGCCACCAACTCCAGTCCATCAGACGACATTGAAAGTCGGACCGGCGTAGATTCCTGGGCCAGAATTCTCACCCTCCCAACGGCTTCCTGAAGGGCTATCCGATCTACTACTAATACGTTTGGATGGTCATCAGGAATCAATCCCCGGTAGTTGGGAAACTCTCCCTCTATAAGGCGTGTCATGACCTGAACATCGTCGATCTCGAACGCCGCATCCCTTTCGCCTAAACGAATAGTGAGGCTTTCACCGCTTCCCAAGATCTTTCTGACCATGTCCAATGCACGCGATGGCACGAGGACCGTTTGGTCTCGACCGAGCACCGCCGTACCCGGAAGATCTCGAACCGCTAATCGATAGGAGTCAGTAGCTACAAACCGAAGACCGTCCTCTTCGGCAGCCATGAGCACGCCAGTGAGAATCTGTCGAGCATCATCAAGACTGGCCGCTTTGATGACTTGGTCGAGTGCATCGGCAACCGAGCCAGCATCCAGGGTGACTGATTCGCCACTCGGTTCGTCGAACTTCGGATACTCCTCGGAAGACATCACTCGCAGACTGAAGTTTGATCGCCCGGAGACCACACTGGCTCCATCATCATCAACCGTTACCTCAACTTGTCCGCTATCAAATGCACGAACGATGTCCGACCCCAACTGGGCGGACAACACAACCGAACCGTCCTTCTCACCGCCGACTTCGACAACGACTCGAACAACCAGATCCAGATCGCTTCCCACAACCGTCAGACGATTGCCCTTGAGTTCAAGGTGTAGACCCGATAGGACCTGGAGCGTTCCTCCTCGGCCGGCTACTGCACGACGTGCAATAGAGAATGCTCGATCGAGTACATCACGTTCACAACGGAACTTCACAGGTTGGTCACTTTCACCATGTTTCTTTTCTCATCAGGTTGTAGTGGTAATAGGTGCTGTGGATTGTGGAGTATCACTCATCATCGCAGGTCAGGAAGCTGATGGTTTAGAGATGGTTGTCCACTGGTTTCCACAGTGTGACATCGTGTCGTGACAGAAGATGGGGACAGGGGAAATGAAATCCACTTGTGTTCCACACTGGAATCCACTGGTAGTCAACCAGGAGAGCCATAAGAAGAAATCAGTTGTTGGATCGAATGTTGGAGGTAAGTGCTGAGACTTGGTCGTAGATCTCCCGTCGTTCGGCCATCAACTTGGTGATCTTGTCCACGGCATGGATAACTGTTGTGTGATCTCGATCACCAAACTCGCGTCCGATCGCTGGATAGCTCAGATCGGTGAGCTCGCGGAAGACATACATTGAGACTTGACGGGCTGTGACCAGAGGACGGCGACGGCTTGCTCCAACCAAATCTTCTCGACTGAAGCCGTAGATCTCTGACGTCCGGTCCAGGATTAGATCTGGTGTGATGATGAGCGGCGCGCTGCTCGTAATGAGATCAGCAAGGACCGTCATCGCTAACTCGGAGGTGCAGATTTCTTGGTTAAGGCTGCAGTAAGCGGTGATTCTGGTCAGGGCACCTTCGATTTCTCGGATGTTCTCGGTGATGTTCTCGGCAATAAAGAACAGCACGTCGTCAGGAATCTTGACTCCGCTCGTCCCTTGTTCGGATTTCTTGCGGAGAATGGCTAGGCGGGTCTCCACATCTGGAGATTGGATGTGGGTGACCAGGCCCATCTTGAATCGACTCCGGAGACGGTCCTCAAGGGTGGAAATGTCGTCTGGTGGACGGTCGCTGGTCAACACGATCTGTCCCCCGTCCTGCTGGATGGAGTTGAACGTGTGGAAGAATTCTTCCTGGAGGCCTTCTTTACCCTCCATGAATTGGATGTCGTCTACCAGAAGCACGTCGTTTCGGCGATGAAGGTCTTTGAACTCAGAGAGTTTCTTGTTGCGGATCGCTTCGACGAAGCGGTTCATGAAGGTCTCGCTGGAGACGTAATGAACTTTCTTGGCCTGGTAGTTGGCGAGGACGTAGTTCCCAACCGCTTGGAGGAGGTGGGTCTTACCTAGACCTGCTTCCGCGTAGATGAATAGTGGGTTGTAGGACTGACCTGGCTTTTCAGCGACGGCTTGGGCTGCTGCATGGGCAAACCGGTTTGAGGATCCAATGACGAAGTCCTCGAACGTGAGACGTCCGCTAAACGAAGGTCCACCGTTATCCGTTGGAGTCTGGATAGTCGTTGTCGCTGTTGGCTGCTTTGGTTTCTTGTTGGTTGCTGGATCCTGGGTGGTTGGATCGAAAGTTGAGGATGGGGTCAGGGGTATGACGAAATCCTCAGGGTCGTCGATTTCATCTTGGCGGACGATGATCTTGAGGGTCAACTGATCGTCGCTCACCTCGGCGACCGTCTTATGGACGAGGTCGTGGTATCGGTCATTAATCCGATCTCTGATGAGGCTGTTGGGCACCGATACGGTCAGGGTCAGGTCGTCAGCGGTGATTGGCTTAGCCCCACTGAACGTCATCTGCCAGATGACATCCGAAACCTTGGACTGAATGGCTGTAGCACAGGCCTCCCAGAGCACTGTTGCATCTGCCATGGTCATCTCCGATCGGGTTGTCCACAGATGTGGAATCTGCTGTGGAAAGGTCGTTAGAGGACGAAAAATGACCGGTGGAGGCCCACTCCGCCCTCGCTGTGGGCGAGGCAAAGTAGCAGGCTGTGGATGATATTGCGCAAGGTCCATTTATGAGCCGCGTCGCGCCTGATCAGTTCCTGTTTCGCGATTTTTGAAATGAGATGGCTTTGCGGGAGGGCCCAGGTTCGACTCCGCCGAAGAAGAGAAATTTGGTCTTTTTGGCCCCTATGGATCTTGTGGACAACTTCGGGGAGGTTGGCTCTATTGATGCCATTCTCAGGTCACGGTTGGCGCGTCCCCTACTCGGCCCGTAGCCTGTGGAGCAGACACGTGACCGGTCCGGGATCCGTCCCGACCAATCGGTTCAGTCTGATCGGCATCCGAGTCGATCCCATCGTTCTCGAGGGCATTTGGGCGCTCCCCTTCCTG
>PAXM01000032.1 GCA_002714485.1 Acidimicrobiaceae bacterium | reverse complement strand
CGTCGTCTCCAACCTAGAGGTGGTCTTGGCACCACGTCCGGTCCGGATCCGCTGCCTAGTCGATGTGCGCGTAGGTGATCTCAGAGACGATACGAGGCAGGACCCGGCCTTCTTCGAGAAGGCGACTGAAATTCGCGAGGCCCTTCGGGCCGTGGAGAGCGGCGGGTGATGTTTCGGGGACTTCGTGGCCGGGCTTCTGTCCTGGGACCGCCGATCGTGGTGGGTGTGGCCGGTCTCGTGCTCTGGGAGGCGGTCGTAAGGGGTTTCGGAATTCGGGAGTTCCTGTTGCCAAGGCCCACGTCGATCTTGGAAGAGGTTGTGGACAACTGGCCCGTTCTGCGCCATGCCATATGGGAGACAGGCTGGATCGCGGTGAGCGGCCTGCTGATCGGCATCATGGCCGGTGTAGCGCTGGCTTTCTTGACCACGCGCTTTCGTACGCTCGAAGAGGGTCTCACACCACTTGCCGTGGTCGTCAACGCCACGCCCATAGTGGCTCTTGCCCCCATCTTCAATGCCTGGTTCGGGATCACCGGCACGCTCAGCAATCAGTCTGTAGTAATTGCCGTGGTCTTCTTCCCCGTCTTCATCAACACATCTCGAGGTCTCATGGCAGTACATCCCGATGAGATTGAGCTCATGAATTCCTATGCGGCCAGCAAGTGGACGATCTTTCGGGAGGTGCGAGTTCCCAACGCCCTTCCGTTTTTCGCCAACTCCCTCCGGTTGGTGGCGCCCCTGTCGGTAATCGCCGCGATAGTGGCTGAGTACTTCGGTGGCCCTCAGGATCGCATTGGCAACGTGATNACATCTAACGTNGCATTCGTGAGGTATGACGTTGCCTGGGCNGCCATCGGCGTCGCTTCGGCTCTTGGCCTAGGTTTGTTCGCNNTAGCCCTGCTAGTTGAGCGTGTAAGCATGCCTTGGCGAGCGGCGATGGTGNAAGGCGAGTTCACAACTACACCCGGGAGGGAATGATGAAGAAGCGATTGACGACNAGACTGCTGGCGGTGCTGGCAGTCCTGACGCTGTTTGCTACTGCCTGTGGCNNTGACGANGCNGCGGTCGGCNTTGGCGACTGCGAATCGGTTGACTCTGTTTCGTTGCAGTTGCAGTGGCTTACNCAGGCTCAGTTNGCGGGNTATTACGCGGCCGCCGACGAGGGGATNTANGAGAGGTACTGCCTNGATGTAGAGATCCGNGAAGGNGGGGTCGACATTGCNCCCCATCAGCAGCTGGCNTCAGGAGCNGTGGACTTCGCCGTGTCNTGGGTACCNAAGGCTCTGGTNCCNCGNGANGANGGNATGGACATCGTCAATGTGGCNCAGGTATTCCAGCGTTNGGGAACCCTGCAGGTCTCGTGGGCCGACGCCGGCATNGANNGNCCNGCGGANNTGGCTGGCAAGNTGGTCGGCAACTGGGGATGGGGCAATGAGTTNGAGCTCCTNGCCGGTTCACGCAAGGCGGGNCTNGACCCATCCAGCGANTATGAGTTGGTTCAGCAGAGCTTTGACATGNTGGCCCTNCTCAATGGAGAGATCGACGCCGCCCAGGCGATGATCTACAACGAGTACGCCCAGATGCTNGAGGCGCTCAACCCGGCTACAGGTNAGCGTGTCACCGNGGACGACCTCTCGGTCATCGATTGGAACGACGAAGGAACGGCCATGCTCCAGGACGCCCTTTGGGCCGACGGTGCACGACTCGGCGANGCCGACTACGCCGACATAACCACCCGCTTTGTGGCTGCCTCCCTTGAGGGTTGGATGTACTGCCGCGACAACTCAGCGGATTGCGTTGAAATCGTGCTCAACAACGGTTCATCGCTTGGTGCGTCACATCAGGCATGGCAGATGAACGAGATCAATGGTCTGATCTGGCCGTCGCCCGACGGGGCNGGGGTGATGGACGATGGCCTGTGGGCCCAGACCATCGACGTGGCNACTAGCCAAGGNATNCTNNCCTCAGCACCCGACTCNGGCGCCTTCACGACGGAGTACGCCGAGGCGGCTGTGGAGATGTTGAAGAGCCGCGGTGTGGACACCACCGGCAAGAACTGGCGGCGGGTGGACGTGACCCTCAANCTGGGCGGCGAGTAGCTGTTCAGAGGGTCGGCGCTGGCTTGGCCTCGCCTGANCTNACTGCCGGGTGCTCCGGGCGGCTCGACCGACATTCTTCGGCCGGGCCGCCCGGCTCCGGACGTACGACCCGTCCTAATCAGGCTTGGCTTGTGACTGATGACCAGCTCCCAAGTCAGGATCGTCCCGTGACGCTGACCCCAGAATGACCTGGTGAGGGGGCTGGTCGCCAGGATTGTGGTCCTCGTTGTGGGCCTGATTCTGTTTGGTGTTGGGATCGCCACTCTGTTCTTAGCCGACCTAGGTGTCGGGCCATGGGACGTTCTGCACGACGCTTTGGCTGGTCTGCTCGATCGTCAACCGGGCACGATCATTCTCGGGCTGGGGCCGGTGCTGCTCGCCCTGTTGGTCGGGCTTCGCCAACCGATTGGCCTAGCCACGGTGGCCAACGTAGCCATCATTGGAACGACCGTGAACGTGGTGCTGGCCATTGTGGATACGCCGTCGGCCATGGCAGTCCGCCTCGTGCTGGTGGTCACTGCTCCGATAGTGGTCGCTTTTGGTTCGATGCTCTACATCGGTGGTGGCCTCGGTATTGGGCCTCGTGATGGCCTGATGACGGCGCTGGTCGATGCCGGGTTGAGCTTTCGTGGCGCTCGGACGTTGCTGGAGGCCACGGTGTTGGTGGTCGGTGGCGCCCTCGGAGGTCAGCTCGGGCTGGGNACCGTGGTCTTCGCGTTGACAGTCGGTCCCGCTCTGCAGTTCTTCCGAGCCCGGGTCTGGGCTGGATACCCTGAGCTGCCCGGGTCTGTCTATCGCCGTGCCGGGTCTACCGACTGATACATCGTTCCGACCCTCGTCAAGCGGTTTGTGACTTGGTGGCGCCCCGGAAGCTGACGTTGGGTCGCTGCCCGAATCCTGGTCGACTACCAGCCCAGCTGACCGGCAGGGCCGCTTCGTGCCGAGAGGGACATCACCCCTAGCGTCACGGCATGAAACGGGAGGCGGGACCAACTCCCGGAATCGTCGAATTTGGGGAGCCCCCTGGCGGTGTCGTGGAGCGACGGACCTGGATCGCCCTTGCCGTGTCCACGCTGGCCACCCTGCTGACGACCATTGACATCTCCATCGTGAACGTGGCCTTTCCTTCCATGCGCCGGGATCTCGGAGCCAGTGAAACTGGACTTTCCTGGGTGTTGTCGGGCTACTCCATCGCTTCAGGGGCGTTTCTCATGCTTGCCGGGAGGCTGGCCGATCAGAAGGGTCGACGTCGTTTTTTTCTGGCCGGGGTCTCGGTGTTTGTGGTTGGCTCGCTCCTATCGGGTCTTGCGCCGGACACGGGCCTGCTGATCGCAGCCAGGGTGGTTCAGGGGGTCGGTGCGTCGATCCTCGGGCCGTCCTCACTAGCCATGATCCTCCCCGAGTTTCCTGCCTCGCGACGTTCGATGGTCATCGCCGTATGGGGTGCCTCGGCAGCGCTCGGTGCAGCCATCGGACCGAGCATGGGGGCAGTGCTGATAGATGGCCTGTCTTGGCGGTGGGTGTTTTTTGTCAACGTGCCCGTCGGGGCGGCCATTCTGATCGCCACGCCCCGCCTCGTTCGCGAGAGCTGGGATCCTGACGCGCGCGGTGGTTTCGATGTGGTGGGTGTCCCAGCCGGGACGTTCGGTGTGGCCCTCGTCTTGTTGGCCGTGGTGCAGGGCGAGCAGTGGGGCTACCGATCGGTAGCAACCGTGGCCTCCGTGGCTTCCGGCCTGGCGCTCGTCGGCCTGCTACTCGTTCGCTCTGTCCGCCATCCGAATCCCTTGCTGGACCTGTCTCTGTTCCGTATTCGCTCGTTTTGGTCAGCCGGGGTTGGCCAGGTATTTTTCATCACCGCCTTCATGGCCACCATCCTCTTTCAAACCCTCCTGCTCCAGGAATTGTGGGGATGGTCAGTACTGGCCGCTGGATTTGGCGTGGTCCCCGGGCCGGCCCTCGCGGCCCTGCTGGGTGGGCCGGTGGGATCGATTGTGGACCGGGTCGGACATCGAACCGTTCTGGTCTTCGGGGCACTGGCGGCCACAGCGAACCCACTGTGGCTGATGCTGACCGTGGGGCCGGAGTCGTCATGGGCCACGACGCTGCTGCCGGCTCAGATTTGCCTCGGTTTAGCTGTGGCCTGTTCGTTTGCCACCTACTCCTCGCTAGGCCTCCGGGACGTGCCACCGGCCCGGTTCGCCACGGCGGGCGCCACTTTGCGGACATTGGGCTCGATCGGCTTCGCCTCTGGCGTTTCGGTCGCCATTGCCGTGTTTTCCTCGGCTCGGAGCCTAGGACCCTTGGCTGCCTTCGAACGGGTTTGGACTTTCCTGGCCTGCACCTTCGTTGCCGGCGCCCTCTTCTGCAGCTTGGCCTGTCCGGGACGTTCGATCGCCACGGACTGATCGGACGCCTCGGGAACGGGTCGGGTCAGGCGGCTCGACCGAGGTTGACCGGCATGACCTCACGACCCCGGAGGATGATTCGGGCGTTGTGGGTTGGCTCGGCGGCCAGCGTGAGGTCAGGGAACCGCCGGACCAAATGGGTCACGGCGATCTCGCCCTCCATTCGGGCCAGTGCAGCACCGAGGCAGTGGTGAACGCCGCTGCCAAACGACACGTGACGGTTGGCGTCGGCCCGGGTTACATCCAGCTGGTCGGCGGTTTCACCCCAGAATCGGGGGTCGCGATTAGCGCTGCCTAGGGCGGTCAGCACCATCTCGCCGGATGGCACCTCGACTCCGCCGATCTCCACGTCGTGCATCATGCGCCGGCCCGAGGTTTGTACGGGACTGTCGTAACGCAGCAACTCGTCGGCCACCGTGTCATCCACCGATTCGTCGGTGCCTACAAGCGTCAGTTGGTCGGGGTGTCGGAGCAGGGCGTGGGTGCCGTTGCCGATCAGGTTCACCGTGGTCTCGTGGCCGGCCACGAACAGCAGGTTGGTCATGGCCAGCAGTTCTTCCGCATCCATGCGGTCGCCGTCGGCCTCCACCCCCACGAGGTCGCTGAGTAGGTCATCGGCAGGTTCACGGCGCTTCCACTCGATGGCGTCGCGCAGGTAGGTGTCCATGTGATCGCCACCGTCGATGGCCGCGTCGACCTGTTCCGGAGTGAGGTATGGCTCCAGCGTCTGGGTCATGGCGTGAGACCAGGCTCGTACCCGTTCTACGTCGGCCTCTGGAAGGCCGAGCATGGCATGGATGACGGCGAACGGGATGACGAAGGCGTAGTCAGCGATCAGGTCGATCGGATCGTCGACGCCACGGGCTGACAGGTCGTCAAGCAGATCGTCCACGATGGTCGTGGTGCGGTCCCGCATACGGGCGATGGACCGGGGGGTAAACGTACGCTGGACCAACTTGCGGAGTCGGGTGTGGTCGGGCGGGTCGAGACCCAAGATCGACGGGGAACGGTCCTCGCCGCGATTCCGGAGTCGGAGCATGTGCTCGGGCAGGTCGATAGACGACTCGAAGCGCTGCACCGAGGTGTGGGGGTCGCGCAGCACCTGATGGGCGTCGTCGTATCGGCTGACGATCAGGATGCCTAGGGCATTTCGGTGGACCGGGTCCTCGTCGCGGAGTCGAGCGTAGGTGGGGTACGGGTCGGTCAGGAACTCCGGGTCGAAAGGGTCCCAAGACGGGGCGGTTCCAATGGTGGTGTCGGCCATGGGGTGGACGCTACCGAGGGAGGTGGTTTCGGCCCGAACCGGGCTCGGCCCGGGCCGACTACAGGCTGCAGCCCACGGCGTGACCGGTCCGGATGGCACCTTCTATGTAGCCCAAGGCTCCAGCGTCGCCCACCACGTGGACCCCTACGGTGTCGCCCACAGCCGTCCGGATGGCGTCGGCCAGTGACGGGTCGGGCTCCACACCGCCGGCGAGCAACACGGCATCGACGGCGAACCGCTCCTCGGTCACGACCCCGTCTCCTTCGGTCACGGCGGCCACCACCTCGTCGGGGGTGATGGCGACGAGGTGGGCACCGGTTCGGAAATCCACACCGTGGGCTCGGGCCTCGTGGAGGGCTCGCCAGCGGCGGGGGTGTGCCATCTCGGTAGCCAGATCGACCCCTTCCTCCAGCACGGTGACGGTGCGGCCCCGGGCAGCCAGAAATTCGGCCAGTTCGGTTCCGACAAGTCCGCCACCGATCACAACGATCCGACGTCCCAGCGGCATCCAACGACGAGATAGGGATCGGACCCGGTCCAGGTCGGCGGTCAGTCCGAGCTGGTGGCCTATGGCCAATACGGCGCGCACGATGATGCCCGGCTGGCGGTTCCCAAGGTCTCCTTCACCGGTCAGCAGACTGCGCAGGTCGTCGCCTGACAGCACGTGGTCGAGATCCACCCCGGGTACGTCGGGCCGCCTCCGTATCGCGCCGGTAGCCACCACCACGGCGTCGGGTCGCAGGGAGGCAACCATGGCTGGCGAGGCGGTGGTCCCGGTTCGGACCTCCACCCCAGCCTCGGTGATGGCCGTGGCCAGCCAACGCACTAGGTCACCGTTGAGTGGGGTGGTCAATGACGAGAAGCGCGCAGTTCCCCCTAGGTGGTCGGACTTCTCCAGCAGAGTCACACGATGGCCGCGGTCGGCAGCCACCCGGGCCGCCTCCATTCCGCCAGGGCCACCACCGACGACCACCACATGGCGGGGAATGTCGACCGGGCNCGGNTCGGGTTCGGCCTGNTNGCCGAGCCGGGCATTCACNGCNCAGGTAGNCGCNGCAGACCAGAAGTTCTGGGCCACGCAGACGAAGCAGTTGATNCAGGGGCGTACAAGGTCAGGNCGACCCTCAGNNAGGCGGTTGGGTAGGTCGGGGTCGGCCAANAACTGGCGNCCCATGGCGANGAGGTCGGCGCCNCCGCTGGANAGGATGCGTTCGGCGTCGTCAGGTNGGATGCGCCCCACCGCNACGACTGGCACNTCCACGGCGTCCTTCACGGNNCGNGCCAGGTCCTCGTACTGGCAGTCGAGCCACGGCAGCGGCCCCTCGGTAAAGCCGGTACCGCCGGTGATCGACNAGTAGGCGGTGACGTGGATCGCATCCGCGCCAGCATTGGCGGNCATCGCCGCGTATTNGGCAGCCAAGTCAGGGGTGATGCCGCCCTTGAGCGCAGTGTCGAGCCCGTTTAGNCGCACCATCAGTGCGAAGTCCGGGCCACACCTCGCCCGGATGGCCTCCAGCACTTCAACGAGCAGCCNGGCNCGGCCTTCCACTGAGCCGCCATAGGCGTCGGTCCGGTGGTTCCAGGCGGGCGACAGAAAGGTGTCGATCAGGTAGCCGTGCCCAGCGTGGACCTCGATACCGTCCAGGCCAGCCTGTTGCACCCGGGCAGACGCGTGGGCGAACTGGTCGACCACCCAGTTGAGGTCCTCGGTGGTGGCCTCGGCGTAGGTAGGTATCTTCCCCCCGGTCAGAGTGGCCATGGCCATCAACTCCTCGGTGGTGGTGTCTCGCATGATGGCCATAGGGTCGGTATCGGGCANNGGAAGGCTGGGGACGAGGTTGGGCCGGTCCTCGGCAGTGTCCACGCCTGAGATTCGGCCNTGGTGGTTGGCCTGGACGACGATTTTCGCTCCGTGGGCGTGGACGGCTTCGCCGAGACGTCGTAGGCCGTCGATNACGCCATCGTGGGAAAGCGCTGGCTGGTGCCGGGCCGTTGCTCCGNAGGGGAAGGCCACCGCGGAGGTCTCCAGNACNAGCAGGCCGGCACCACCCCGGGCCCGTTCGGCGTAGTGGGTGATAAGCGCGTCGGTGATAAGCCCGTCGTCGCATACGTTCTGGTCCATGGCCGGTAGGACGATGCGGTTTCGCAGGCCCAGTGGTCCCAGTCGGACGGGGGAAAGGAGGTGGGGGTGAGAACTTTGAGGGGTGGTGGAGCCTGACGACACGTCAGGGATCCTGCCNGACGGTGAGCCANCGGGCCAACGCCCGGGACTCCGGGTCATCAGCCGACGGGCCTTTTCAGCTAGCCAGCTTCCTGAGTGATTTCTGGCGCCAGGCCTCGGTGGTATCCACAGCGTTGAAGGTAAAGCAGTGGATTCCGGCAATGCCCAACTCGTCNGCGCGGCTCGACAACGGGGCGATCAACCTGTTGGGGTTGTAGCCACCGGGCGAGAGCAGTCGGAGGACTGAGGTTCGGTTCTTCTTTAGGTATCGGGNNGAGTGGCCAATGCCTAGGCGAATCGAGATAGTTAGCAATCTGGTGCGGTCCACGGCCCCTGGNACACCGAGGTGGCAGGGCAGGTCAACGCCGGCTTTCCGACGCCCGGCAAGCCAGTCGCCGATGGTCTGCGCGTCGAAGCACATCTGGGTGGCCATGTAGCTCCCGAGGCCCGCTTCGCGGATCATCTCCTGCTTCTCGATCAGCGAGTCATCAAGGGCCTGGTTCGGAATGGTCGCGTGGCCGTCGGGGTACGAGCCGATGCCTACCACGTCGATGTCCGGTCCGCAGTCCAGAAAGGATCTCAGGAAGCCGGCTGCATCGGTGAACGGTCCCCTCGGGTCGGCGTCACCGCCGATGCAGAACACCTTTCGGATACCGATGGCATGGACTCGTTCGACGATCCGTTCGATGTGGCTCTTGCTTTCGACCATGCGGGCCGCGAAGTGGGGAATGACCGTGAACCCCTTGTCGGCGTAACCGGCACATAGGTCCAGCGTGTCGTCAATCGTCTTGGCGGGGGAACAGGTCACTGACACGGTGGCGGCGGTCGGNAGGTGTATGCCCTGGTCGGCCAAGTTCTTCAAGGGGATGAGTTCGTAGGTCATACCTTCAAGCAGGCGACGCTGGACGGCCCTGTCCGGTTTGGTACGGGGGTTTCTGGACTGGTCGGTTCCGGGTCGGGTAACCACGCTTCCGCCCTCCTGATGTCTTCGGCGGTCGGTTCGTACCGACCGAGGTGGCCGGACCGGCGAGTGCCGGAGCCGGTGGTCTGGTTCTGATGCGGCNGAGGTTCAGCTCAGGCCGACNATCTCGCCATTCTCGTCGATATCNATGCCCATGGCACCCGGCTGGGCACCGAGGCCCGGCATGGTTCGCATGTCACCGCAGATCGGGTAAACAAAACCGGCGCCCACTGAGGCCCGTACCTCTCGGACGGGCAGCGTCCAGCCCGTCGGAGCGCCCTTTAACGCCGCGTTNGAGCTGATGGAAAGGTGGGTCTTGGCGATGCAGACCGGTAGCTCGCCGAAGCCGTTGGCTTCGTACGAGTCGAGNTGCTTGTTGGCCTGCGGAGAGAACTCCACGCCGTCGGCCCCGTACACCTTGTCAGCCACCGTGCGGATTTTGTCCCGCAGGGACATCTCGTCCGGGTAGAGAACCTGGAACTCGCTGGGCTCATCGGCTGCCTCGGCGACCGATTCAGCCAGTTCGCTGGCACCAGCACCTCCGTCGGCGAAGTGGGTGGTAACCGCGGAGCGGGCATTGAACTCGTCGGCGATTTCCCCAATGGCCGCGATGTCAACGTCATGGTCGCCGGGGAACACGTTGATGGCCACCACCGGGGACACCCCATGGACCTGCATATTCTCCAACTGTTTACGCAGGTTGTCGCCACCCTGGTGGACCTCGTCGGGATTCTCGGCCAGTAGCGCCTCGGGGAGGGGTCGGCCGGCCACGATCTTGTGGTTGCCGGAGTGGGCCTTAAGGCCGCGCACAGTGGCCACCAGTACGGCGGCGTCCGGGGCGATGCCCGAGTAGCGGCATTTGATGTTGAAGAACCGCTCGGCTCCCATGTCGGCGCCGAAACCGGCCTCGGTTAGGAGGTAGTCGCCGGTGTGGATGCCGATCTGGTCGGCGATGATCGACGAGTTCCCGGTGGCAATGTTGCCGAATGGACCGCAGTGAACGAGGGCCGGTGTGCCTTCGAGGGTCTGCATGAGATTCGGCTTGATGGCCTCCTTGAGGATGACAGTCATCGAGCCGGCCACGCCGAGCTCCTCGGCGGTGATNGGGGTGCCNGCCTTGTCGTACCCNACGACGATCCGGCCCATCCGGNCCCGTAGGTCGGCCAGNGAAGTACACAGGGCGAGGGCGGCCATGACTTCGGAGGCCGCCGTGATGTCAAAGCCGGTCTCCCGGGGCACTCCGTCGAGGCGACCGCCGAGGCCAATCACGATGTTGCGTAGCGCACGCTCGTTGATGTCCATGACCCGCCGCCACGTGATGTTGTGGAGATCGAGACCCAACTCGTTGCCGTGGAATAGGTGGGCGTCGAGCATGGCTGAGCACATGTTGTGGGCGGCGGTTACCGCGTGCATGTCGCCGGTCAGGTGGAGGTTGAACAACTCCATTGGGACGACCTGGCTGTAGCCGCCCCCCGCTGCGCCACCCTTGATGCCGAAGGTCGGTCCCATGGACGGCTGGCGGATGGCGATGGTGGCTCGCTTGCCGACGTGACTGAAACCCTGGCCGAGGCCGACGGTGGTGGTGGTCTTGCCCTCGCCTAGTGGCGTGGGTGTGATGGCCGAGACCACGACGTATTTGGCCTTCGGGCCATCGGACATCCGGCCTATGGCNTCCAACTTGATCTTGGCGGCGCCCTCTCCGTACTGCTCGAGGCAGTCGGNGGGGATACCTGCCTCGTCGGCGANATCCGTCAGGGGTCGCAGGTTGGCGCCGCGGGCAATCTCGAGGTCAGAGGGGAACGACATTGTTCTTCTGGGCTCCGTTGTGGGGGTTTACTTCGGTCGGATTCGACACGGCGTTGTCGACGAGGTCATCGGCAGGAAGCCGCCGATAGCCCCGGCGAGTGTAGTCAGCGATGGAGGATGGACCTACTGACTGGAAAGAATCGCCAATCGTAGGAAAATCCGGCTCAACCGAACTCGTCGGGGATGACCTCCTTGCGACGGGCGATGAAGTCGAGCATTGCCTCGTCGGCGGCCTCGTCCAAGGGGGGCGCCTCGTACTCGGCCAGCATCTGTTTCCAGATGCCGTTGGCCCGCTGGGGAGCCTCGAGGCNGCCATCCTCGGCCCACTGCTCGAAGGAGTCGTTGTTGGCCACGTCGGAGCGGGCGAAGGCCGTTTCGAAGTTGGCCAAGGTGTGGGCAGTACCGAGGAAGTGCTGGCCTGGCCCGACCTCCCGGATGGCGTCCAGGGCCAGGCCATTTTCGGACAGGTCGACGCCCTTCACGAAGGTGGCTGCCANGTTGCACTGGTCGGCGTCGATTATGAACTTCTCATAGCCCATGGTCAGGCCGCCCTCCAGCCAGCCGGCCGAGTGGAGCATGAAGTTCACACCGGCCATGAGGGATGGGATGAAGGTCGANATGGACTCGCTGGCCGCCTGNGCATCCGGGACCTTGGAGCCGCAGAGGTTGCCGCCNGAACGAAATGGCACACCGAGACGGCGGGCCAAGGCGGCCACGGTGTAGAGCACGAGAGCCGGTTCGGGTGTACCGAAGGTCGGGGCGCCGGTCTGCATGGACATNGAGCTGGCAAATGATCCGAATACCACGGGGGCACCGGGGTTCACCAGTTGGACGAAGGCGATGCCGGCCAGCGCCTCAGCCAGCGTCTGTGCGGCCACACCCGCAACCGTCACCGGGGCCATAGCGCCGGCCAGGATGAACGGGCTGATCATGGTGGCCTGATTGGACCGGGCGTAAGTCTCGGCAGCCCCCAACATGGTGGCGTCCCAGGCCATGGGCGACGAGGCGTTGATGAGGCTTGTCATCACAGTGTTCTGCTGGACGAAGTCAGTNCCGAACACCAGGCCGGCCAGATCGATGGAGTCCTGGGCGCGCTCAGCNGCAGTGACCGAGCCCATGAACGGCTTGTCGCTGTACTTCAGGTGGGAATACACCATGTCCAGATGTCGCTTGGAAACGGGGATGTCCACGGGCTCCACGATCGTTCCCCCCGAGTGGTGGAGTCCCGGATGCATGTACGCCAACTTGACGAAGTTCTTAAAGTCCTCGATGGTGCCGTAGCGGCGCCCATCGTCCAGGTCTCGGACGAAGGGCGAGCCGTAGGCTGGGACCAGCACGGTGGCATCGCCGCCAACCTGGACGTTGCGGACCGGGTTGCGGCCGTGCTGGGTGTAGGTGGAGGGTGCCGAGCCCTGGATGATCTGGCGGCACATGCCACGAGGGAACCGCACCCGCTCGCCTTCCACGTCCGCGCCGGCGTCGGCCAGCAGGGTCAGCGCCGACGGGTAGTCGCGAAAGTCGATTCCGGTCTCTTCGAGGATGGTGTCGGCCGCGTGTTCGATGGTCTCTAGCCCTTCGGCGGATACCACCTCGAAGGGGGCCATGGTCCGGGTCAGGTAGGCCTGGGTTTCGGTCGAGGTCTTTGACCGTGCCGCCTGTCGGGCGGCCCGGCCACCACTGCGTCGGCCGGAGCGGCCTCCGGTGGGCGGTGGTTGTTCGTCGCTCATGGGGTCTTTCCCTCTCTCGTCGCGTCGTTGCGGCGACGTCGCCGTCTGGAACGCTCCGAGCCGGCTCCTGAGTTTTCGGGGCGCACGGGGAGCGTGATTCGAGTGGATAGTCGTGGGTAATCGGCGGTCCGGTGGGGGATGGCCATGGCGGCTACGAAGTGATCCTGGAATGCTGGCTCGAGCGCAGTTTCGACCTTTTCAATGTGGTCCACAATCTCGGTGATCGACCTGCGGGCCGAGCCCGATAGCAGGGCGATTGTCGCCCCGGCGCCGGCTGCGTTACCAACGCTGGTAACCCGGTCTGGGTCGCAGTCTGGAACCAGGCCCAGCACGGTGGCCCGGATGGTGTCTATGTGGCTGCCGAAGGCTCCGGCTAGACCGATCTCGTCGATGGTTTCGACCTCCAAATGGTCCATGAGCAGGCGGATCCCCGCATAGAGGGCCGCCTTGGCCAACTGGATGGCGCGGATGTCGTTCTGGGTGACGAGGACACGGTCGCCACCGAAGCCCAGTTCGGCGGGGTCAAACAAGACGTAGGAGAAGGTGCGGCCGTCGGCCACGATGCGGTCCGAGGGTTTCGTACCCGCACCGGCGATCACCCCGTCGGCGTCCATGAGGCCGGCCATCCAGAGTTCGGCTACTACTTCGATGATCCCCGAACCACAGATACCGGTCACGCCTGTGGGTGAAGCGGCTTCGGCGAAACCGTCCTCGTCTGACCAAGCGTCCACCCCGATGATCCGGATCCTGGGTTTGCCGGTGGTTGCGTCGATACGGACCCGTTCAATGGCCCCCGGGGTAGCCCGTTGACCCGAGCTGATCTGAGCCCCCTCGAAAGCCGGCCCGGTAGGGCTCGAGGCGGCCAGCACCCGGCCGTGACCGGCCAGCACGATCTCGGCGTTGG
Organism: Acidimicrobiaceae bacterium; assembly: GCA_002714485.1. Classification (GTDB taxonomy): domain Bacteria; phylum Actinomycetota; class Acidimicrobiia; order Acidimicrobiales; family MedAcidi-G1; genus UBA9410. The sequence goes on along the minus strand of PAXM01000032.1, from coordinate 25,484 downwards.
TGCCCACGTCAACGACCAGTCGGGTGGATTGGTCCTGCTGGCCGAGGCCGGCACCTAAGTCCTGTCCCAGACCAGTGGCCAGGATCACCGCAGCGGTATCGGCCCCTACGTGACCGGCGATGCACGGCAGCACGTGGACCCGGGCCGCCGGATGAACCTCGATGGTCAGGTTGTGGGCCTCCAGATCGAGGGCCTTGTCGACGGCCAGGGTGAACGGCGCCCTGCCCAGCGGCGTGGGGTCGTAGCCCAGGAACAGGTGGTGCATAACCGGATTGCCCACCAGCACTAACTCCAGCACCTCGTCACGCTCGGCATCGACTCGACCAACCAGGTCCCCCACCAGATCGTCGAGGGCGCCGCGAACCGCGCTGGTCAACTCTGCTTCGCCGCCCGGGTTCATCATCACGTAGGAGACCCGGCTCATCAGGTCTTCTCCGAAGCGGATCTGCGGGTTCATGGTTCCAGCGGTGGCCAGGGCCTCGCCGGTGGCCAGGTCGCACAGGTGCCCAGCGATCGTGGTCGAACCGACGTCGATGGCTACTCCCAGTGCGCGGTCCCGCAATCCCGGCCACACGGCCACCACCTCGCGGTCGTCGCGAACGGCCACGGTGATTGTGCGGTTCCCGTCATTCAGCGCCTGTTGAACATCGACCCCTAGGTCGTCGGCCACCGTCAGGCTTTCTAGGCCCCACTGCTCGGTCAGAGCGTTGACGAGACGCTGTCTCTCGCCGATTGACTCGCCCAAAGTGGGTTCGGACACTTCAACCAGGCGTAGGACCAGCACGGGGTCAAGCGCCAGGTCACCTAGGTCGACTTCCTTGCGGACTACTTGTTGGTGGACCTGGCTCTCGGCCGGGACGTCCACCACTAGGTCGCCGCAAACCGTGGCCGCGCACCCCAGTCGACTGTCGCCTGTAAGTGGACGGCGTCCCCGGTACTTCTCTTCAGTGGTGCCGCGTCCGGAGATGTGGCTCGTGGTGGCGTTGATTCCGTGCTTGGCGAACTCGCCGAAGGTAGGAACTACTTGGCAGCGGCCACAGATCCCTCGGCCGCCACACACAGAGTCCAGGTCGACGCCGAGTCGACGGGCCGTGTCCAGCACTGTCGTGCCGTCGGGCACCGACCCGCGCAGTCCCGATGGCGTGAAGACCACCAGGTGCTCAACGGGTTCGGTCATGGTCGCGTGNCAGCTCGGGTTCNGATCCCGNNTCAGGCNGACTNNCGACGCCGACTGCCGCGNCGTTCTCGGGCGCCACCGCTGGCTTCGGGGTCACGGTTCTGGCGGATCCACATGGCGCAGTTGGTGTCGGCGCCGGTCAGCACGTCCGCGGCCTGAATGGCTCCCTTNACCTCGGGATGCATCGGACTCATGATGGCCGACGTCATGCCNTGGCTGATGGCCATAGCCAGAAAGGTGCCGGTCACGGCGTGCCGGTTTGGCAGGCCGAAACTNACATTGGACGCACCACAGGTCGTGTTGACCCGGAGTTCTTCACGGAGNCGCCGGACCAGTCGAAACACCTGCTGGCCNGCAGTGCCCATGGCACCGATGGGCATCACGAGAGGGTCCACNACCACGTCTGACGAGGGGATCCCGTGGTCGGCGGCCCGCTCGACAATNTTTCTGGCCACGGCGAANCGCACGTCGGGGTCCTCNGAGATGCCNGTGTCGTCGTTGGAGATNGCTACNACCGCGGCGCCAGTNCGTGCTACCAGCGGTAGGACCCTCTCCAGCACCTCGTCCTCACCGGTGACCGAGTTGACCAACGGCTTGCCTTCGTAGACTGCGAGGCCGGCCTCCAGAGCTTCGATGATCGACGAGTCGATAGACAGTGGGACGTCGACCACCGACTGTACGAGTTGGACGGCTCGGGCCAGCAGGGCTGGCTCGTCAGCAAGCGGGATGCCGGCGTTGACGTCCAGCATCTGGGCTCCGGCCTCCACCTGGGCGATGGCATCGGCTTCTACACGGCTGAAGTCGCCGGCNTTCATCTCCTCGGCGAGGAGTTTTCGGCCGGTGGGATTGATGCGCTCACCGATCATCACGAACGGTCGGCCAAAGCCGATGGCCACTTCGCGGCTGGTGGAGCTGAGGATGGTATCGGTCATCTGGATGACGGCTCTCTGCTAAAGGGCGTGTTGTCCGGGTGGACGGGGGTCAGGTTTCGATGCCGCCGGACTGCACCAGGTGCTCAAGGCGTTCCGGGTCGTAGGCGGCGTCNATGCGGGCGACCTCGTCGGCCACCGCGGCGGCCATGTCATCTGANAGCGGGGTCGATTCGCGACGCCACTGGGCGANGTAGGAGTCGGTGTCNTCCATGCCNGCGACCATGGCCGCCCGGTCTATGGCGTGCTGGAAGCGGGCGCCAAGCAAGGCCTTCTCCCGGGTTCGCCCCTCCTGGGCCGTTATCTGGGCGGGGATGTCACGCCAGTAGATGGTGACGAGTTCGGCNGCCATGAGTTCAGTNCGTTCCTGCGGGAGTCGGGTGATTGGTGTCTTTNGGGNGGGAGCCAATCCCAATGAGGACCTGGGCTTCTAGGTTGGACAGACCGGTAGGTCGATGCTCGAANGACAGGCCCAGNCGATCGGCGGCGGCCCGGGCCCGGTCCAGCAGATCAGGGTCGTCAACCTGGGACAGGTAGGCGAGGCGACGATAGTTGCCGAACACCGCGTCGAGCATCTCGGGGTGGGTATCCAGCCAGAACGCTTTCACCACGAGTCGGTCGAAGTGCTTCACCAGGTAGTCGGTGAGGAAGAAGGTGCCCAGTTCCTCGGCGTGCAGGTCAGCGAATGCCTCGCTGCCGGAGAAGAACTCGTAGCAGTGGTCACCGGGGAGACGGTCCACACCGAGTTCTTTGCAGACAGCGTCGAGTCGTCCGCCGGTGCCGCAGTCTCCGTAGCCCACGAAGATCCGCTCGTACCGGTTGGTGGCCGCCCGGACGCGCGTGGCCACGGCGTCGGGGATGACGTCAGGGNTGTTGTGAAAAGAGGCGGGCAGACACTCAACGTCGATGTGGGACAGGCCGTTGGCCTCCACCACCTGGAGCAACTCGCGTGCGAGTGCNCCACAGGCGACGATGAGGGTCCTCCCGCCGGATGCCACGGAGGCACCGGTGGGCTCGTTCACCGTCGGGTTCAGGCGGCCGTGGCCCGGCGCTCGGCGACCAGGCGACTGGCCGTCTCGGCGGCCACAGCGGCGTCCCGACAGTAGGCNTCNGCGCCAATGGCCTCACCAAACTCCTCGTTTAGCGGGGCNCCGCCCACGATNACCGAGTACTCCTCGCGGAGGCTCTTCTCCTCAAGGGTGTCGATGACNACCTTCATGTACGGCATGGTTGTGGTCAGCAGGGCCGACATGCCGAGGATGTCAGGCTTGTGCTCGTCGAGTGCCCCGAGGAACTCCTCAACGTCGGTGTTGATCCCGAGGTCGATGACCTCGAAGCCGGCGCCTTCGAGCATCATCCCGACCAAATTCTTGCCGATGTCGTGGATGTCGCCCTTCACGGTTCCTATTACCACCTTGCCTATGGGCTCANCACCGGTCTCGGCGAGCAGTGGCCGGAGGATGGCCATGCCAGCTTTCATGGCGTTGGCGGCCAGCAGCACCTCGGGCACGAAGAGGATGCCATCGCGGAAGTCGATGCCCACGATCCGCATGCCCTCAACCAGGGCGTCGTTCAGGACCCGTCCGGCATCCCAACCTCGACCCAGGAGAATGTTGGTCCCATCGGTAATCTCGTCGGCGAGGCCGTCGTAGAGATCGTCGTGCATCTGGGCGGTCAAGTCCTCGTCGCTGAGGTCCGCCAGGATGATCTCTTCTTCATTACCTGTGTCTTCGGCCATTGATGCGCTCCATTGCGGATCGGGGGACGCTCTCACGTCCCGTGGTTAGCCGTATGTGCTGGTCGAATGGTTGTCACGGTAGCCGGAATNCCAGNNACCGGCTTCCCGTCAGNCGGGAAGATCCTGTATTGTGGGAAATAATATCCGGTTCTGCCGGAGATTGTCCACCCTGGTGGGGAGCAAAACGGCTTCCAGGCGGGGTGCCCGACAGATGNGAGGGGACAGAGGTGGAGAGNGTTCAGAGCATCGACCGGGCCTTCCAGATCCTGANCGAAGTCGCCGACGAGCCAGCCGGCATCAGTGAGNTGTCACGGCGCCTCGACCTTCCCACCAGCACGGTGGCTCGGCTTCTGGGCACTCTCGAGCAACTGGGCGCCGTCGAGCGGATGCCCGACGAAAACAGCTACTTAGTCGGGCCAGCACTAGTGACCTTGGCAGCCAGCGTGGATCCGACACAAAGCTTGCTAGCCGTGGCCCACAAGACCATGCAGGAACTGGTCGACCTGGTGGCGGAGGCGGTGGGCCTGTCCATTCCGGCCGGATACGACGTCCACTACATCGGCCAACTGGACTGTGCGAACCCCGTCCAGGTCCGTGATTGGACCGGGGTCAGCCTGCCCATGCATATCGTGCCTTCAGGCATGGTCATCTTGGCCCACTGGCCTGAGGGGGCCGTCGACCGGTACCTCGACCGAAAGCTGGATCGGTACACGGCGAGTTCGGTCATCCATCCGGAGCAGATTCAAAGCCGTCTAGCCGAGATCCGAAAGGTCGGGTACATCTGGATGGAGGAGGAGTTCGCCGTTGGCATTAACTCGGTGGCCGCCCCTCTGTTCAACCAGTCCGGTGCTGTCGTGGGGGCCCTGCACAGTCACGGTCCGAGCTATCGGTTCCCCGATCCGGCACTGCGGGGCATCGTCACCGACCGGACACGCTCGGCGGCCGCGGAGATTTCGGCTGCCCTCGGTCATGTGGCGTGATACCCGGTCCTCCGGGGGTCGGACTGGGACCGTGCCTAGGTCCTCCAGGTCGTTCGGAGCGTCTCGAGCCCCCCGTCGACTGAGATTGTCTGACCGTTGACGAACCGGCCGGCCGGAGAGGCCAAGAATACGGCCATGGCCGCAATGTCTCGGCCCTCTACGAAGGTCCGCATCGATACCTGCTTCTCGTAGGTGGCCCGCAAGTCGGTCGCCGACTCACCGGTGGCCGCCGCTTCGGCATCGATCACACGGACCATGCGATCGCCGTCCACCGACCCGGGACACAGCACGTTCACCCGGATCCCGAATTCTCCTACCTCCATGGCCAGCGTGTCTCCCAGCCCGACGATGGCGTATTTAGAAGCCGCGTACGGAGAACGCATCGGAAACCCGGTAACTCCAGCGGTAGAAGAGGTCAACAGGATCGAACCGCCCCCGGCGGCCCTCAGGGCGGGAACGGCCCGGCGGCAGCAGAGAAAGGCGCTGCGGACGTTGACGGTCATGGTTCGGTCCCAGCCTTCAACGTCGAGGTCCTCGACGGGGCCGGTTGGACCAGCGATGCCAACGTTTGCACACAGCACGTCCAGACCCCCGAGACCTCCGGCGTCGGTCGGGGCTAGCAACTCCTCGAACAGNTCATCGACGCCGACGGGATCGGAGACGTCTACCCCGGTGAAGCCACAGCCGTCGGGTTCGCCACCTCGGGCGTGGGNTAGATCGGCGACGTGAACGCGAGCGCCTGTTGCGCCGAANGCCTCAGCCATGGCCCGCCCGATGCCCGAGGCACCTCCGGTGATTAGCACCCGNTGNGGCTCNNTCATCCGGGGTCCTCCACTGGTTGAGATNCACGGTGTCGACGAACCGGAGTCCNGGCACAACCGTGTGACGCGAAAGTTACCCCTCCGCCAGCATCTTTGGGAGGGGATGGGTACGCTCCCCACGCCTCTCGGCGTCCGCCGTCGGGCAANGACCCAACCGTCCCTGGTCGATCCCACCTCCATGGTCGGACCGTCCCGGGCCGTGTCGCAGGAGAACAATCGAATGAGTGACTTCCCGGCTCGCGCCAACGTCGTCGTGATCGGTGCCGGCATCGTCGGCAACTGCCTCGTCGGCCACCTGGCCCGTCTGGGGTGGACCGATCTAGTCCTGCTGGACAAGGGCCCGTTGCCCAACCCCGGAGGTTCGACCGGCCACGCCTCGAACTTCATTTTCCCGGTGGATCACAACAAGGAGATGGCCCTGCTTGGTGAGCAGAGCGCCAACCAGTATCGCGACATGAAGATGTCGGTTGATTCTGGCGGCATCGAGGTGGCCCGTACCCCTGAGCGNCTGCATGANCTCGCCCGCCGNATGACNTCAGCCAAGGCNTGGGGCATNGAGGCNCACATGCTGACCCCCGCCGAGGTCAAGGAACTGGTGCCGTTCATCAATGCCGANGTCATTCTCGGCGGCTTNTACTGTCCGACGGTGTCAGTGGTGGACTCGCTCGAGACGGGCACCACCATGCGCCGCGAGGCTATCGAGACTGTCGGTTGCCAAGTCTTCGCCAACACCGAAGTGCTGGATATCGAGACTGCCGAGGGCGAGGGTGGCATCACCACCGTCAAGGCCGTGGTGACCGACAAAGGCACCGTCGAGGCCGACTACGTGGTCGTGGCCTGTGGCGTCTGGTCCAACCGCATCGCCAACATGGCCGGTGCCACCATTCCGCTGGTTCCCGCNGTCCACCAGATGGCCGACGTGGGCCCCATGGACGTCCTCGCCGAGACCAACAACGAGATCGGCTATCCGATCGTCCGCGACATGGACACCTTCTGTTATGAGCGGCAGTCCTCGGGTTCCATGGAGATCGGGTCCTACGGCCACCGGCCGATCCTTCACCACCCGGACGAGATCCCATCCAANGCTGAGGCCGCACTATCGCCGACGGAGATGCCGTTCACCCCGGACGACTTCGACGACCAGATGGAGTCAGCCATTGAGCTGATGGACATGCTCGGCGATGCCGAGATCAAGTACGCCACCAACGGTCTGCTCTCGCTCACCCCCGATACCATGCCGTGCCTTGGCGAGACCATCGAGGTGCGAAACCTCTGGTCGGCAGCAGCGGTATGGGTTAAGGAGGGTCCAGGCATGGCCCAGGTAGTCGCCGAGTGGATGACCCACGGCTACCCCCGGGTGATCGACGTCCACGGTGCTGACATCTCCCGCTTCTACGACGAGGAGCGGACCGACGAGCACATCTGGTCCAGAGCCGACGAGCACTTCAACAAGACCTACGGCATAGTCCACCCGGCCGAGCAGTGGGAGGGGCGCCGCAACCTTGCCGTCGGNCCCTACTTCTCCCGCCAACAGGCACTCGAGGCGATGTTTTTCCAGGCCCGCACCTGGGAGCGNCCACAGTGGTACGGCAGCAACGCCGACCTCGTGGAGCGNTACGGCCTCNCAGAGCGCGAGGTGGAGTGGGACAACCGCTGGTGGAGCCCCATCACCATCGGTGANCACCTCAACATGCGCGAGCACTGCGGCGTAGTCGACCTAAGCGCNTTNCAGATCTATGAACTCACCGGCTCGGGGGCCATCGAGTACGCCGAGCGCCTAGCCGTCAACAAGATCGACGTGGCCGTAGGTAGGTCCGTCTACACCCCCTGGCTGACACCTGATGGCGGCTTCCACTCAGACCTCACCATGATGCGCCTCGGTGAAGACAACGTGCGCATCGTGACTGGCGTGTTCGACGGAGGTCGGGACGAGTTCTGGACCCGGCGCCATATGCCAACCAACGGTTCGGTGACCTTTGCCAATGTCACCAGGCAGTTGACCACGCTCGGGCTCTGGGGACCCAATGCCCCGGCGGTGTTGTCCCAACTAACCGGCCAGGACCTGAGTCAGGACGGTTCCCCCTACGGCTCGATCATCGACACCGAGGTGGCCGGTCTGCCCGTACAACTGTTCCGCATCTCTTATGTGGGAGACACCGGCTGGGAGATCTACACGGCGTGGGACAACGGTCCCGCTCTCTGGGATGCCCTCATGGAGGCTGGCGCCGATCTAGGCATCCGCCCGACCGGTGGTGGCGTATACGGCTCGTCGGGCCGCCTCGAGAAGGGGTACCGCCTGATGGGCGCCGAANTGGAGAGCGAGTACAACCCACTAGAGGCNGGCCTGGCCCGGCCGAAGCTNAAGGCCACGGACTTCATTGGACGGGAGGCNTACCAAGCGGCCCGAGAGGCNGGTGACCCNGAGGTGCTCATGTGCACACTCACCGTCGAGGACCAGACCGACNGCCAGGGCCGGGATCGCCACATGATGGGCGGCAACGAGCCGNTTCTGGACGCNGACGGCNGTCGCATCGTGGACAGCCACGGTCGATGNAGCAGGGTCACCTCGGCGGGCTACGGCCCGTCNGTGGCAAAGCACCTGCTGATGTCCTACCTCCCGCGCGAGCTAGCCGTGNCCGGGACCGACCTNCAGGTGATGTACATGAATGAGCTGTACCCAGTGAAGGTGGCGTCCACGGGTGCCGTCTTTGATCCGGACGACATGCGGATGAAGGCCTGATCCGGCGCGTATGAGGATCCTCGTCTGTGTAAAGCGCGTTCCCGCGCCCGGCGCCCGCATCAACGTCACCGTCGACGGCCAAGCCGTCGACGCTACCCANCTNGGTTTCACCACNAGCCCGCACGAGGAGTGCGCGGTGGAGGAGGCCGTCCAACTAGCCGAGACCCACGGCGGTGAGGTCACCGTCATGACCCTCGGCCCGACCGAGGCCGAAGAGCAGCTCCGGTACGCGGCCAGNGTGGGAGTCCACCACCTCGTGCTGATCCCCATCGACGAGGTGGACTGGGACCCACAACGCACCGCGGCGGCTCTCGCCGAAGCAATTGTCGAGGTTGAGACCACTCATGGTGCGTTCGACCTCATCCTGTTCGGGAACGAGTCGGCCGACGCCGGAGGCTTCCAGGTCGGGGTCCGGGTGGCCAATCGTTTAGACCGGCCCATGGTCAACGGGATCAAGGGGATCGAGGTGGACAGCGACGAGCTCACAGACGTGTCCACTGGCGTCGTTTCGGCTCNCCGGGAGATCGACGGCGGCTTTGAGGTCTACGAGTTGCCCATGCCGGCGGTGCTCGGCGTGAAGGAGGGCCTCAACCTCCCGCGATACCCGACCATGAAGGGCCGGCTGGCCTCTAAGAAGGCCGTGGTGATCACCGACGAAAGGGTCGCTGATGTCGGTGGCCAGACGCGGGTGCGCCTGCACCGACCGGTAGAGCAGATCAGCGAGACGGTGATTCTGGGCACCGGGCCGGAAGCCGCTCCGGCTGTCGTGGACCTACTTGAGGAACTGGGGGTGCTGCCATGAGCCTGCTTGTCGTCTGCGATCACGACCGGGGCAGCCTCTCGGAAGCCTCGCTGGAGGCACTCACATTCGCGCGTCCATTAGCNGNAGCCGCCGACCTCGAGTTGGTCGCGGTGGTCATCGGTGAGGGTGCCGAGGCTGCCGCTGTCGATCTGGGGGCGCACGGCGCGGAGACCGTGTACGTGGCCTCACACCCAGTGCTGACCGACTTCGGTCCTGAGGCGTGGGGCGAGACGGTGGTGCAGTTGGTGCACAGTACCGGGGCGACCGTCGTGCTGGCCTGTGGCACGGACCGTGGCAACGAGGTGGTGGCCCAGGTGGCTGCCCGCCTCGACCAGCCCTTCGTGGCCAACTGCCGCAGCATCGACCCGGTGGGAGACGGCTCCGGGAANTGGACTATGACCCGTGTCCAGTGGGGCGGCTCNCTGCTCGAAGACACCACTCTGACCGCCGACGTTCATCTGGTGACGGTGGCCCACCATGCCGTCGAGGCGGCNGCCGCCGATACGCCNGCGNNCGGTAATCTGTCTGCGTTCAGCCCGAACCTGGACGACGTCTTGGCCCGCACCGTGGTGACCGACCGGGTGGTGCTGACCAAGGGCATCACCCTGTCCACCGCACCGGTGGTGGTGGGTGGCGGGCGCGGCGTCGGATCAGCCGAGGCGTTCGCTCCGCTGGANGAGNTAGCCGCCGAGNTAGGTGGCGTGGTTGGGTGTTCGCGTGCGGTGACCAACAACGGTTGGCGACCCCACAGCGACCAGGTCGGCCAGACTGGGACCCGGATCGCACCGGAGATCTACATCGCCAGCGGCATCTCTGGCGCCATCCAGCACTGGGTGGGGGCCATGGCGGCCAAGAACATCCTGGCGATCAACACCGATCAGGAGGCCAACATGGTCACCCGGGCGGGCCACGCGGTGATTGGAGACCTGCACCAGGTCATCCCGGCCATCACCGAAGAGGTTCGTCGTCGGCGGAGTTGACAGCGGTTCGGTCGTCTATCGGGAACTACACCGCCGCCTGTTGGACGGCTGCCCCGGCCGCCTTGCCATTGCGTGGTGCAAGGGGCACGGTCAGGCGCCGAGACCCTCGCGGTCGAGGCGGCGCACGAACACTCCGGACCGGGGCTTGGGCTCGAAGTACGANGACTTGGGGGGCATNAGCCCGTCCTCGTCNGCCACAGCCATCATCTCGGCTACCGANGTGGGGTGGAGAACGAAGCCGATCCNCNGGTCGGCGTNGCAGCGCTCGACGAGCGAATCGATTCCCANCGGCTCGGGCACGTAGTCGATCATCGGATCTGAACCNGGGTCGGTGATGGCNAGNACCGGGGCCAGNATCGAGTCCTGGAGGCGGGACACGTCNAGCCGGTCAACGGCCCGGTCCCCCGACGCTGCCGGCAGGTCCATGGAGAACCATTGTCCGGCGAGGTAGATACCGATTGCGCCGGGGCCGTCCGGTCGAGCTTCGGCAATGTCGGCACATGGAGCGAGGTGACCGACCGTCGAGAGGGCAGCGATCAGGTCCTCGGCTGATCGACCAGTGCGGTCGCCCACCCGTCGGTGGGCGGCCAGGACCTGCATCTCAGCGTCCGGGAACAATACGGCCTGGGTCCACCGCAGNGGATGGTTNCCGTCGATTCCCGGGTTCCGGTGCAGGGCCTCGACGGCAGCNGCNANCCGNTGGTGTCCGTCNGTGACGTATAGGGGACGGTCACCCATAGCNNCTATCAGNGCNTCAGCGGCTTCACCGGAAAGTGCCCATACNGTCTGGTGGATGCCATCCCCGTCGGCNTCCAGNACCGGTTCGTCCGCGCAGCCGGCGGCGATGGCGGCATCCANGACNTCGTCGGTCCGNTAGGTCAACGAAATGGGGCTGGACGACATNCCAACCTCAAGTAGGTGNCGAGTCAGCAGGTCGGCCCGNCCGGGACGGACNGCNTCGTGGCGCAGNANCCGCCGGTCGCCCGGCTCGGTCACCGGGACCAGGCCCATGACCCCNGTTTGGACGTGGTCGNCGACNTCCAACCGGTACAGGAACAGCGACGGCTGGTCGTGGGATNTGTAGGCACCCGCGTCGTAGATCCGCTGCATCGANTCGGCGCACTGGCCGATCAGCCAGTCCACGTCGTCGCGCCACTCGGCNGGNACNTCCTCNTGNGACCGGGTGACGTTNAGNAAGCTGTAAGGGTTCGACTCGGCGATAGCCACCCGNTCGGCTGCGGTATAGGCGTCGTAGGGGCCGGTGGTGACCCGGTGGGCCCACTTCGGATCGACGACTAGCCCCGGGAAGGNGCGCAGGACGCTCATCGGCCGGNCGGCCCTACTCGTCNCGGGCAGTGATCTGGACCTGGATCACGTTGTCCAGGCTGGCCAACTCACTGGTGAGGTCATCGTTGACCTCACCCACCACGTCAATGATGGCCATGGCGGCGTTCGAGCCTTGGAAGACCTTGTTGGCCATCGTCTGGACGTTGATGTTGCCCCGTCGCAGCACCTGGAGGGCAGCGGCCAGCACTCCCACACGATCGAAGTGCCGGATGGTGATCGTGGCCGAACCCACCCGGGTCCGAACCACGTTCACGCAGTTCTGCGGATCACCGGCCCGGTAGGCCTCGATTACATCTACGGTGNCGGCNGAGGTGGCGTCCTGGGCCTGCTGGGTCGANGCCCCGATGTGGTGGGTGCCAACCACGTTGGGGTGAGAGGCCAGTNCCGAGTTGAACTCCCCNGTACCGCNGTCCGGCTCATGGCGAAACACGTCTAAGCCGGCCCGGATGCCCTTNTCGTCCATGGCGGCAATGAGCGCCTCCTCNTNGACGACCTCGCCGCGNCTGGTGTTGATCAGAATGGCACTGGGCTTCATCAGGCNCAGGAGGCGCTCGTCGATCAGATTCTCGGTCGACTCGCCACCAGGNACGTGGATNGAGATGATGTCGGACTCGGCTACCAACTCATCNAGGTTCTCGACGAGGCGGATGCCGATGGANCGAATCCGGGCTTCCACNTCGTGNCGCCGGTCAGCCTTACGTTCGGCGACCANCGTCATNCCGAATGAGCGGGCCCGNTCGGCGACGGCCAGTCCGATCTCGCCNACGCCGANCACNCCNAAGGTCTTACCCATGAGGCCATCGGCCTTCGAGTAGCCCTTCTTGTTCCAAATGCCGTTCTTNAGGTCACCTGTGGCTGCCGGGATGTGGCGGTCTACGGCCAGCAGCAGGCCGAGGGTAAGTTCGGCCACCGCGATCGNATTGGTGCCGGGCACGTTGCACACGTAGATGCCNGCATCGGCTGCCGCCTGGCAGTCGATGGTGTTGGTTCCGGCNCCTGACCGAACNATCAGGCCGAGACGACTGGATCGGCCGATGGNCTCGGCGGTGACCTTGGTACTACGGACGACCAGGACGTCGTAGCCCTCGATGGCGTCGGGGATGTCGTCGGCACCCAATTCGGGTGAGACGGTGCATTCGTCCCCCNGNTGGGCCAAGAGGTCGACGTACGCCTCGGGCAGGGCGTCTGCAAACAGGATCTTCATGGTTGCTCCTTCGGCACGCCGACGCCGGCACATGTGGTGCGGACGGCGGGGTAGCCTGCGCGGATTCTGGGACGGACCGGNACCCCNCATCCCGTCAGNGACGGTGATCNGGGCCGAGGGTAAGCCTACGCAAGGCCCGTTCTCGGGACAATGGGACAGGTAGTACAACAGTGGGACAGTCAACCTCCCGGTCGGGAGGGAGACGGGAAGCAGAGGGCCTCGTGACCCGATCTATGAACCGTGACGTCATCATCTCGTGCGCTGTGACCGGCGCGGGCGACACCTCCGGCCGCAGTGAGCACGTACCGGTCACACCTGAACAGATCGCCTCCTCGGCGTTGGACGCCGCGTCGGCCGGGGCGGCCATCGTCCACTGTCACGTGCGCGACCTCGACACTGGGAAGGGCACGAGGACCGTGGATCTCTACCGTGAGGTGGTCGACCGGATCCGTGAGAAGAACAACGAAGTGGTGGTCAACTTGACAGCCGGCATGGGTGGCGACCTCAACGTCGGTCCCGACGATGCCCCGATGGACTGGCAGCCCGGTACCGACCTGGTCGGCGGTCTGGATCGCCTCGCCCACGTGGAGGCCATCCGTCCCGACATCTGCTCCATGGACTGTGGGTCGCTGAACTTCGGTGACCACAATGAGGTCTACGTGTCCACGCCGGCGATGCTGAGGATCATGGCCGAGCGGGTCCGTGAACTGGGCGTGCGGCCTGAACTGGAGGTATTTGACACCGGCAATCTGTGGTTCGCCGAGACGATGATCGCCGAGGGCCTGATCGACGCCCCGTACTGGATCCAACTCTGTCTATCAATTCCCTACGGCACGCCGCTGGACGTCGGGATCCTGCAGGCCATGGTGAACCGACTCCCCGACGAGGCGGAGTTCACCTCGTTCGGGTTGGGGGCCATGCAGATGCCCATGGTGGCCCAGTCGGTGATGTTGGGCGGACATGTGCGGGTCGGGCTCGAGGACAACCTCTACCTGGAGCGGGGAGTGCTAGCCACCAACGCCCAATTGGTTGAGAAGGCCATCCGTATCGTCGAGTTGATAGGTGCCCGCATCCAATCGCCCGCCGACGCTCGTCAAACCCTGCAGATCAGCTGAGGATCTCAGGGTGACCGATTCCGTGCGAACGGTCGGCGTGGTGGGCACAGGGGTAATCGGTGCCGGATGGACCGTCCGGGTACTCGCACGCGGTCATGACGTGGTGGCCTGGGATCCGGCCCCTGATGCCGAGGACCGCCTGCGAGCGGCCATAGAGCGGGACTGGCCATCGGCGGTGAAGCTGGGGCTGTTCCCGAAGGCCGATCCGTCGCGCTTCATGTGGGCCGACAGTGCCGAGGACCTGGCCGGCCGGGTGGACTGGATCCAGGAAAGCGCCCCAGAAAACGAGGTCGTNAAGCGGCCGCTCCTGCAGGCATTGGCCGCCCACTCAGGTCCCGAGGTGATNATCGCCTCGAGTTCTTCGGGGCTGCTCCCCACCAACCTTCAGGCAGGTTGCGACCATCCGGAGCGGGTGCTGATCGGACACCCGTTTAACCCGGTGTACCTGCTGCCACTGGTCGAAATCGTGGCTGGAGAANAGACTTCGACAGCCGCTATGGACGCCGCGACGGCCCACTACGACGACTTGGTGATGTATCCGCTGGTGGTGCGCAACGAAATCGAGGGCTACCTTTCGGACCGGCTCCAGGAGGCCCTGTGGCGGGAGGTCCTCCACTTGGTCAACGACGGGGTGGCAACCACCCGGGAGTTGGACGACGCGGTGAACTATGGCCCCGGGCTGCGGTGGGCCGGCATGGGCACCAACCTGACCTTCCACCTGGCTGGGGGCGAACAGGGGATGCGCCACATGCTTCGCCAGTTCGGCCCGGCACTGAAGCTGCCCTGGACGAAGCTTGAGGCGCCGGAGTTGACCGACGATCTGATCGAGGCGATGGCCGACGGTTGCGAGGAGCAGGCCGAGGGCCGTTCCATCGCCGAACTAGCCCGCCTTCGGGACGACTATGTGATTGGGGTGATGCGGTCGTTGCGGCCCCTAAACCTGGGCGCCGGNCGTCTGNTCGCTGAACGCGAGGCTCGAATCCACGAAGCAGGGTCGACTCCGCCGTGGACCAAGGGTGACGTCGTGGCAGCCCCGCTGGCGTTGTACGAGACGGTCGTGGAGCCCGACTGGGTGGATTACAACGGCCACATGTCGGAGTGGGCATTCCTCACGGCCTTCGGCTGGGCCAGCGACAANCTGTTCCGGTACATCGNAATCGACGAGGACTACCGGGCGGCCGGTCACACCTTCTTTACTGTGGAGACCCACCTCAACTACGCGCAAGAGGCCTCGCTCGGTGCACCGTTCCGAGTCACCACCCGTGTGCTGGGGGTGGATGCCAAGCGGCTGCACTTGTTCCACGCCATGTACCGGGTAGATGAAGGNGGGGTCACCGGCGAACTGCTGTGCACCACCGAGCAGATGCTGCTTCACGTCGACACTGATGCCGGGTCAACCGCGCCGATGCTCGACGGCCCGGCGGCCGCCCTAGCNGCCATCGCCGATGCCCATGCCGATCTGCCTGTCCCACCCCAGGTGGGNCGGGTCATGCAGATCCCCGGTTGAACCTAAAGGAGCCACCGATGGACTTCGCCTTAACCGACGAGCAGGAGATGGTGGTCGACACCGTCCGGGCCTTTACCGAGCGCGAGCTGGTGCCCTACGAGAACGAGGTCGAACATCTTGGCGACGTACCACCCGACCTCGTGTCCCAGATCCGCGATCGTGCGCTGGCCGCGGGGATCTANGCCGCCAACATGCCTGCTGAGATNGGCGGCGGCGGCCTCGACAACCTGACCATGGCTCTAGTCGACCGGGCCTTTGGCTGGACCCAGTACGCACTCCATTATGTGGTGGCCCGTCCGTCGAACATCCTCNTGGCCTGCGTCGGTGAACAGGTAGAGGAGTATCTGCTGCCCACTATNCGCGGTGAGCGCGTCGACTGCCTGGCCATGAGCGAGCCCGACGCCGGGTCCGACGTGCGGGGCATGACTTGCCGGGCGGTGCGTGATGGTGACGACTACGTCATCAACGGAACCAAGCACTTCATCAGCCACGCCGACCTGGCCGACTACACGATCCTGTTCGCGGCCACTGGTGAGGAGGACACCCCCCGGGGNCCCAAGAAGTTGATNACGTCGTTCCTGGTTGACCACGACACACCGGGTTTGGAGATCGCCGAGGGATACCGGTCGGTCTCCAACCGCGGTTACCACAACTGCATCCTGAACTTCGACGAATGCCGGGTCCCGGCGTCCAAGGTGCTGGGTACCGAGCACCGGGGTTTCGACGTGGCCAACGAGTGGTTAGGTGCCACCCGCCTACAGGTGGCCGCCGTGTGCCTTGGTCGGGCTGACCGGGCAATGTCGGTGGCGTTGGACTGGGCGGCGTCCCGCGAGCAGTTCGGCCAGAAGATCGGAAAGTTCCAAGGCGTCTCGTTCAAGCTGGCTGACATGCGCACGAAGATGGTCGAGGCCGAGCTCATGACCTACCGGGCGGCGTGGTTGATGGACAGGGACGCCATGGCCGACGGTGATGCGGCCATGGCCAAGATCTCGTCGACCGAAATGCTCCAGTTCGTGTCCGACGAGGCCATACAGATCCTGGGGGGCATGGGCCTCATGGACGAGTTGCCATTGGAACGGATCTGGCGTGATGCCCGGGTGGACCGCATCTGGGACGGCACGAGCGAGATCCAGCGCCACATCGTGAGCCGCGAGATGCTGCGGCCTCTCGGTGCCTGATCCGAGGTCGACGACGGTTCTCGTGGAAGGGAACGGTGTCGACCTGTCCGACCGGCCGCTGAGTCCCTTGACCGGGCGGCTGGCGCGGCTGTTGGCCCCGCGATCGCTGGCCCTGATCGGCGGACGCCCGGCGGAGACGGCCATTGAGCAGTGTCGGCGCCTCGGATTTACCGGCGACCTGTGGGCCGTGCATCCCACACGCTCCGACCTGGCTGGCGTGCCCTGTGTGTCCAGTGTCGATGACCTTCCCGGCCCGCCCGACGCTGCTTTAGTCGCCGTTAACCGGCACGCCACCGTCGATGTGGTGGGGCGGCTGGCTGCCATGGGNGCCGGTGCGGCGGTCTGCTACGCCTCGGGCTTCGCCGAGGCCGGATCGGACGGGGTGGTGCTTCAGNAGGCTCTGTCCGCGGTAGCCGATGGCATGCCTGTGGTGGGTCCCAACTGCTACGGCACGGTGTCAGCCATCGCCGGGGCCGCGTTATGGCCCGACCAGCAGGGCCTGAGACGCGTCGACCACGGTGTGGCGCTGGTTACACAGAGCGGCAATATCGGGCTAGACCTGACCCTGCAGACCCGACCCATGCCCATTGCCCACCTGCTGACTCTGGGTAATCAGGCCGACGTGGGTATCGAGGAGTGTCTCGAAGCGCTGGTTTGCGACCCGGCAGTCACAGGGGTCGGCCTGCACATCGAGGCGCTCCACGACGTGCCCCGCTTCGTCGATGCCTGCCACCGGGCCTCAGCNCGAGGTGTTCCGGTGGTAGCGCTCAAGACGGGGTCGTCGACACGCGGGGCCGAGATCGCGGTGTCCCACACCTCGTCGATTGTGGGAAGTGACGAGGCCTACCGTGCACTCTTTGAACGGGTAGGGGTGCGAGGCGTGCGGTCCATCCCGGAGTTGCTCGACACCCTGCACGTGCTGAACCGACTGGGTGGCCTGACCGGGAACCGGATCGTCAGCCTGAGCTGTTCCGGTGGGGAGGCCTCGCTCGTGGCTGACCGATGCGAGGGTCTCGACCTAGTGCTGCCCGCCTTCGACGACGGCCGGGTGGAGCGGGTCAGGAGTGCCCTCGGTGGTGGCGCCGAGACCGANCTGGTGTCCGTGTCGAATCCGTTCGACTATCACACCTTCATCTGNGGGGACAGACAGCGACTGACGGACACCTTCTCGGCAGCCATTGCACCGGGTTCGTCCCTGGGAGGCACTCTGGATGGTGGACCGGACGCCGCGGTGCTGGTTCTGGACTTCCCATCCTCCAATCCGGAACTGGGGCTCGATGACGCCAGTTGGTGGCCGACCTTGGAGGCCTTCGGTGCGGCGAGTCGTGCCACCGGAACGCCGGGGATCGTGGCCGCTTCAATGGCCGAGAACCTGCCACCGGTCGTGGAAGCCGCTGCGGTCGACCTCGGCCTTGTACCGGTGCGGGGCATTGACGAGGCCCTGGTGGCTCTCGAGGCCACTGCATGGTGGGGATGCCGGGTCGACGCCCCGGCACCGGCGCCAGCCACAACGGTGGCCGGGACCGCCGGTGACCAGGTCGTGCTGTCAGAGGCGGAGGCCAAGGCATGGTTAGGAGGGCACGGGGTTCCGGTACCCGCTGGCGAGGTGGTGTCAGTGGCCGATGCGGCTGCAACCGCGGAGCGAATTGGCTGGCCAGTTGTGGTCAAGGTTGTTGGTGTGGATCACAAGAGCTACGTAGACGGGGTGGCCCTCGACCTGTACGACGGGGCGACGGTCGAGGCGGTAGCGACACGCATGGCGGGNACGACCGGGACTGACCGGGTGCTGGTCGAGGAACAGGCGGGTGGTTCGGGGGTGGCTGCCGAACTGCTGGTCACCGTCCGCCGTGAGGACCCCGTGGGTTGGCTCCTCGTCATTGGAACGGGTGGGACGCTGGTCGAGGTGCTGGCCGACACGCACAGCCTGCTGCTACCGGTCACCGACGACGACGTCCGGTTCGCCCTGGGTCGCCTAGCGATATGGCCGCTGCTGGCCGGTGTNCGAGGACGGACGGGAGCCGACCTGGATGCGGTGGTCGCCGCCATCCAGCGGATCGCATTCGCTGCCACGGCCNCAGACGAACTGTTCGAGCTGCTCGAACTGGAGGTCAATCCGTTGCTGGCCGCTCCGGATGGTGCCACGGTGGTGGACGCCCTGGTCACGAGAGTCCCTCTTGATTCTGATGCCCAGATCCGACCTCCACAGGAGCACCGACCATGACCGAATTGAGTGCGGTGCGGACGACTGCGGACGGCCCGGTCCTTCATGTGGTGCTGGACCGGCCCAAGGCCAACGCCATCGACGCAGCGACCAGTCGGGAGTTGAGCGGAGTGTTCGTCGACTTTCGAGACGATCCAGACCTGCGGGTGGCGGTGCTAACGGGGGTTGGCGATCGGTTCTTCTCCGCGGGCTGGGACCTGGGGGCGGCAGCCAACGGCGAGGATTTCGAAGCCGACTACGGCGAGGGTGGCTTCGGCGGGTTCTGCGAACTTCCCGACCGGCACAAGCCGGTGATCTGCGCGGTGAACGGCATGGCCGTGGGCGGTGGCTTCGAGATTGCCATGGCCGCCGAGTTTGTGATCGCCGCCGACCATGCCACATTCTTTTTGCCCGAAACTGGACTAGGGATCATCCCCGACGCAGGTGCCATACGACTGCCCCGCCAGCTCCCCCCGGTTGTGGCCAACGAGGTGCTCTACGGCGGGCGGAGGCTAGGCGCTGTCGAAGCTGAGCGGTGGGGGCTGGTCAACCGGGTGGTACCGGCCGGCGAACTGGCCCATGCGGCCGGCGAGCTGGCCCACCAGATCGCCGGGGCCGCCCCGTTAGCCGTCGAGGCGGTGATGGCCATCGACCGGGCAACCGGCCACCGGTCGCTGGAAGAGGCCTTCGCCCACCTGCGATCCGGCGACCTCGAGCCCTACGAGCGAATGTTGGCCTCCGAAGATGCCCTGGAGGGCCCGCGAGCCTTCTCCGAAGGACGTGACCCCCACTGGCAAGGGCGTTGATCTACTAATAGGAAACACTAATGAGGTCGGAACTGCGATAGGTTCCGGCCCCGTCGGCTGGATCTTCGTGATCTACTCGGCCTCTAGACGACCACCAATGGGGAGCACATGAGCAAGCGCCTGACGACCCCGATGGTCCGGGACGAAGGTGTCCTACGCGCGGCGACCTGGGAGGAGGCCCTCGGACGGGCCGCCGATGGGTTCCGCTCCGTGGTTGACACCCATGGCCCGGGAGCCTTTGGCATGTTCAGCTGCTCGAAGACCTCCAACGAGGTGAACTATGCCGCACAGCGGTTCGCCCGTCGGGTCATCGGCTCGAACAACATCGATAGCTGCAATCGAACTTGACACGCTCCCAGCGTCGTCGGTCTGGCGACGGTCTTCGGAGCCGGCGGTGGCACCTCTTCGTATCAAGAGATCGAGGAGGCGGACGTCATCGTCATGTGGGGGTCAAACGCGCGCAACGCCCACCCAATCTTCTTTCACCATGCACTGCGAGGCGTGGCCAACGGAGCCCGCATGTGGACCATCGACCCGCGTCGTACCGGCACGGCCAAGTTCGCCGACCACTGGCTGGGACTGAACGTCGGGACCGACATAGGCCTAGCCCATGGCATGGCCCACGAGATCATCGCCGCGGGCCTGCAGAACGACGAGTTCATCGCCAACGCCACCACCGGCTACGAGGAGTATGTGGCCTTCATCGAGCCGTGGACGCTAGAGCACACTTCCGCGGTCACCGGCGTTCCCGCTGAGGCCATCCGGGACCTAGCCCATGGCTACGCCTTGGCCGACAAGGCGCAGATCTGCTGGACGCTGGGTATCACCGAGCACCACACCGGCGTCGACAACGTCCAGTCCCTGTGCAACCTGTCGTTGTTGACCGGGCACGTGGGCCGCTGGGGTTCAGGCCTTGTGCCACTGCGCGGCCAGAACAACGTCCAAGGTGGAGGTGACATGGGGGCCCTACCCAACAAGCTCACCGGTTTCCAGGACGTGGAGGACGACGAGGCCCGAGCCAAGTTCGAGGCGGCGTGGGGCTGCACCATCCCATCGGATAACGGCTGGAACCTCACCCAGATGTTCGAGGCCATGGGTCGCGACGAACTCAAGGCCATCTACTGCATAGGTGAGAATCCAGTGGACTCCGAAGCCGACGCCACCCACGCCAGAGCCCTGCTCGACCGTCTCGACATGCTGGTCGTCCAGGACGTGTTCATGACCCGGACCGCCGAGATTGCCGACGTCGTGTTCCCGGCGGCCCTGGGCTGGGCCGAGTCCGACGGGACGGTCACCAATAGCGAGCGTCGCGTCCAGCGGACGCGGGCTGCCGTGTCGCCCCCCGGAGAGGCGCGCCAGGAAGTCGACATCATCAACGATCTGGCGGCAGCCATGGGTGACGACGAGTGGGGTCAGTTCACGCCCGAACAGCTCTGGGAGGAGTTGCGGACCTTATCGCCCATGCATGGAGGCATGTCCTGGGAGCGTCTCGAGGCCGAAGGCGGCATCCAGTGGCCTTGCCCCACCGAGGACCATCCAGGCAGCCCCTTCCTCCACGGCCGCCTCTGGGAGCGTCCGGTAGGAGGACGTCGAGCTCCGTTCTCCTGTGTGGAGGACCGGCCACCCTTGGACGAGTTGAGCGACGAGTACCCGCTGCGCCTCACCACGGTTCGGGCACTGGACTCGTACAACACCGGTGTCCAGACCGAGCACTTCGCCTCGCCCATCCGAACCGGGGAGGCCCTGTCCATCTCGACGTCTGACGCCGAGGCGCTCGGACTAGTCGACGGTGAGCGGGTCACCGTGTCGTCACGTCGTGGCTCGATCACCATGACCATCGAGGTGGAGGAGCACTTGGCCGTCGGTCTGTGCCACACCACCTTCCACTTCCCGGAGACCACCGACATCAACCAGATCACCAGCGACGCCGTCGACCCCAAGTCCGGCACGGCTGAGTTCAAGGCGGCGGCCATCCGGATCGACAAGCTGGTCGGAGCCCATGCCTGACCTTTACTTCGGGGCGACCGAAGAGGCAACCGAGGCTGAGAGGACAGCGGTGGCTGAGGCCATCGCTGGATTCGGAGCGGTCACCATCCGAGAGACTGAGCGGCTCGTCCACGCCGGCCGGACCCGTACCCGGGAACGTCGCCACTTGCTTCTGCCAGCCCTGCACGCGCTGCAGCGGGCGGCGGGTTGGATCAGCCCGGGCGGGTTGGACTACGCGTGTGCTGAACTAGAGGTGCCGCCGGCAGAGGCCTACGGGGTGGCCAGCTTCTATCACCTGTTTACCCACGAACCACCCACGGCAGCCGACACCGTGCACGTGTGTGATGACGTGGCCTGCCGCCTATTCGGTGCCGTGGGCTTGATCGAGGACCTGCGGGCCGAGGGCCATCACGTGAAGGCCAGCCCCTGCCTCGGCCAGTGTGAGCGGGGCCCGGCGATCCTGGTGCAGCGCACCGGTTCGCTCGACCTGACTGTTACCGCGGTGGATGACGATGCCGGGTACGGCCCGGTGACGCCTGCCGAGGTGGCAACAGCCATCGCTGAGAAGATCTCCACCGCCTCGGTGACCCTCCCGCAGGCCGGCTCCTCGGACCTCCGGCTGCTGGCCCGAGTGGGCGTAGTCGATCCGTCCAGTCTGGAGGACTATCGGGCCCATGGCGGCTACCAGGCGCTCGACGCTGCGCTGGCAATGGGGTCCGACCAGGTCATTGCCGAGGTGATCGCCTCGGGCCTGTCGGGACGCGGTGGTGCCGCCTTCCCCACCGGCGTGAAGTGGCGCGGCGTGGCCGACCAAGAGGGGCGACCCCACCACCTGGTGTGCAACGCCGATGAGTCCGAACCGGGAACCTTCAAAGACCGGGTGGTGATGGAGGGGGATCCGTTTTCTCTGGTGGAGGCCATGACGGTGGCCGGCCTAGCCATCGGAGCTGAGCAGGGGTGGCTCTACATCCGCGGCGAGTACCCGGTGGCCACCGCCCGCCTCGCCCACGCCATCACCGACGCCGGTGCCGCTGGGCTGCTGGGCGACGACGTGGCCGGGTCTGGGCGGCGCTTCCATCTGCACCTGCGGAGTGGCGCCGGCGCTTACATCTGCGGTGAGGAGACGGCGCTGTTCAACTCCATCGAGGGGTACCGGGGTGAGCCCCGCAACAAGCCGCCGTTCCCGACCACCCACGGCCTTTTCGGCGAGCCGACGGCCATCAACAACGTGGAGACGCTCGTCAACGTGTTGCCCGTGGTGCTAATGGGTGGGGAGGCCTACGCCGCCGAAGGCACCGAACGGTCACCCGGCACCAAGTTGTTCTGCCTCAGTGGACGGGTGAACCAGCCTGGTACCTACGAGGTGGAGTTCGGCGCCACTCTGCGCGACCTGATCGACCTGGCCGGCGGATTACCCGACGGACGGGAACTCCGTGCGGTAATGCTGGGCGGTGCGGCGGGCAGCTTCGTGGGACCCGAATCGCTGGACATGCCGCTCACGTTGGAGGACACCCGGGCTGCCGGGGCTTCGTTGGGCTCCGGTGTGATCATGGTGTTCGACACCGATGACGACATGGTCGACACGGTCCGGCGCATCGCCGAGTTCTTCCGCGACGAGTCCTGCGGCCAGTGCGTGCCGTGTCGGGTAGGCACAGTCCGCCAAGAGGAGGTACTGGTGCGTCTTGGTCGCGGATCGACTATCGATGACGAGCGTGACCTATTGGACGACCTGGCCATGGTCATGGCCGACGCCTCGATCTGCGGACTAGGCCAGACGGCTTCAGGTGCGGTACGGAGCGCCATCGAACTGAGCCTGCTCACCGGGGCAGGGGCTGGATCGACGACCGACAGAGGGAGCGGGGCATGAACGAGGTACCGGTGCTAGTCACCTCCATGGTCGAGTTCACGCTCGATGACAAGGAGGTGAAGGTCCCTGAGGGGTCGACCATCCTGGACGCCTGCCGTCGCGAGGGCATCGACACGCCCACCTTGTGCTGGGCCGAGAACCTCACCCCGGTCAACGTTTGTCGGGTCTGCGTGGTGGAGGTTGAGGGGTCTCGGGTGCTGGTGCCGTCGTGCTCGCGCCCCGTTGAGGAGGGGATGGTCGTCGCCACCGATACCGATCGCGTCCGAACTAGCCGACGCATGGTCTACGAATTGTTGGCCTCGTCGGTCGAGATGGACCGAGCCGATCCCGAGGTACACGCCTGGATGGAGCACTACGGGGCCCAGCCTGAGCGCATGGGCGACCGATCGGAGATCGCCACGCAGGCACAGCCGGTGAAAGTACAGGACGACCTGTACGTCCGGGATTACGAGCGGTGCATCCTCTGCTACAAGTGTGTGGAGGCGTGTGGCGACGATGCTCAGCACACCTATGCCATCGCTACCGCCGGTCGGGGCTTCGACGCTCGCATCTCGACCGAGCACGACGTGACGCTGCCTGACTCGGCGTGCGTGTACTGCGGCAATTGCATCGGGGTGTGCCCAACGGGGGCCTTGGCGTTCAAGACCGAGCACGACATGCGGGAGGCTGGCACGTGGGACGAATCGTCTCAGCAGGTCACGACCACCGTGTGCTCGTTCTGTGGAGTGGGCTGCAACCTCGAGTTGCACACCCAAGACGACCGAATCGTGAAGGTCACCTCGCCGGCTGACCACTCGGTGACCCACGGCCACCTATGCATCAAGGGACGATTTGGGTGGCAGCACGCACACGCGTGAACTGAGGCTTAATCTCCCGCCCTCACCAGCACGACCACCCAACCCTGGATATCTGCCCCGGGCAGGTGGTCTCCATGTTCTTGGAACACCAGGTTGGCTACGCCGTCAGTTTCGATTGCATCAACTTCAGACTGGAATGTCCCTAGGTCCCAATAATGATCGTTCAGTCCGATGACAACTGCACCGCCTAGGCGCACTACCCGCAGTATTTCTCGCAGCGCCGAGGGCTGGATGTGTCCGAAGGAGAAGACGCCAACCGCCGCCGCGGCGTCATAGGTCTCGTCAGGGACGTCCAGACCCTCGTTGAGGTCGGCAGCGAAAAGCTGCTGATAGACACCGGTTGCAGCAGCCCGGTCCAACATTGGGGCTGAGAAGTCGCAACCATCAAGATTGGTGAAGCCAGCCTGTTCCAGCGCGAGGCCAGAAAGTCCGGTACCGCAACCCACATCAAGAACATGGCCCGTAGGTGTCCCATGCTGAGTGTTGACGACCGCGGATAGAGCGGCAGCGCACCGCACCGGCTGTGCGTACCCCAACTCCTCGCTGATCTCCTCGTCGTAGGTATCGGCCCACGCCTCGTAGTGGGCAAGCGTTTCAATACCGGTCTCAAGGGCATACGAATGGCCGAGCAGACCGGGGCCTGATTCATTGGTGTCCCTCACGTAGCGGACCTTAGGCAGTAATTGACCGGATGTTCCCGTCAACACCTCCGGGACGGCACTGTGACGAAGAGATGACTGTTTTGGTGTATCTCGGGATCAATGTGACAATCGTCTCCCAGATGAATACCCTCCTCTCTGGCGGTCGACAAGTACTGCTGATCCGTTGCGTCGGCTACTGACGCTGGATGATCCAATATCGGAGGGAAATCAATATGTTTGGACGTGCACGCGCGTTAGTCGCGCTGCTGCTCGGTCTGGCTCTGGTAGCCAGTGCCTGTGGGTCA
The DNA here is from genome assembly GCA_002714485.1 of Acidimicrobiaceae bacterium. Lineage (GTDB taxonomy): Bacteria > Actinomycetota > Acidimicrobiia > Acidimicrobiales > MedAcidi-G1 > UBA9410. The sequence goes on along the minus strand of PAXM01000032.1, from coordinate 304 downwards.
GATGGGGCCGATGACGCCTCATCCAGTGCCTCGGGTGGTGATTCGGCGGCTGCGACCACGGCAGCCCCGGCAGCTTCGGATTCTTCGGATTCTTCGGATTCTTCGGACGCGCCGGCTACGACGGCTGCACCGGCTACGACGGCTGCGCCGGCCCAAGAAGAGGTCGGCACCGTTGAAGACCACCTCGGCGATGGAAGCCTCGGCGAGGTCCGCGTCGGTCCCGGTGAGGAGATCCAGATCCGTTCGCTGAACGCCATTTCCGGCGACGTGGCGTTCCTGGGCGTCCCGAACCAGCGTGGCGTCG
>PAXM01000031.1 GCA_002714485.1 Acidimicrobiaceae bacterium | reverse complement strand
AGATCGGCGGTGGCCACCACCAACTCGTCACCCACGGTGGCCGTCACGGCCCGGACCTCTCCCGAAGGAGCGATGATGGCGCTCTCACCCAGCAGGTCACAGCCCTCCTCGGCACCCGCCTTGGCCACGCCGACCACCCACATCCCGTTCTGATAGGCGCCTGACTGCAGCACCAGTCCGTTGTGGAAGCCCTGCAGGCGATCCTGGTCAGGGTCGGGGGCGTAGTGGATGGGGGTGTTGTAGCCGATGAGAGCCAACTCGCAGCCCTGCAAGCCGAGACTGCGGTAGGTCTCGGGCCACCGGCGGTCATTGCAGATCGCCATGCCCACCACCCCACCGAAACCGGCGTGCACCTGGAAGCCGTCTCCGGGCTCGAAGTAGTAGCGCTCCAGATGCTGGAAGGCCCGCCACGGCTCGTGGTCCTCGTGGCCGGGCAGGTGGACCTTGCGATATCGACCGACCACCGAGCCGTCGCGTTCCACGAGGATCGCCGTGTTGTAGCGATGGCCGTCGGGGGTGAGTTCGGCATACCCGAGGTGGAAGCCCACGCCCAGTCGTCGAGCCTCGTCGAACAGGGGCTGAGTTTCGGGTCCGGGCATCTCCGTCTCGTAGAACCGGTCGGCCTCGGCCAGGTCGTCGACCCACCACCTCGGGAAGAAGGTTGTCAGGGCGAGCTCGGGGAAGACGACCAGGTCGCATTCCGCGTCGGCCCCCTGGCGGAGCAGGGAGATGAGCCGGTCGACGACCGCCGACCGCGTGTCAGCCAATTGGATCGGGCCAACCTGGGCGGCTCCGATGGTGACGGTGCGGGTCATCGGTCCAGCCCGTCGCTTTCAAGGACCATCCGGTCGAGGGTGAGGATGGTCTGCAACAACACGTCGGCGCCGGCCACTAGGTCGTCGGGCTCGGTGTGTTCGGCCGGATTGTGGCTGATGCCATCGTGGCTGGGGACGAACACCATGCCCGTCGGGCACACCCGCGCCAGCATCTGTGCGTCGTGGCCGGCACCCGAGGGCATGCGACGCACCGTGTGGCCTAGATCGGAGGCCACTGCGGCCACTGTGTCGACCACCCGATCATCGAAGGTCACCGGCTCGAAGCGGGCCAATGTACGTTCGGCCACCGTTACACCCTCGACCGTCGCTGCATCGGCAACGAAGCGGGCCAGATCGGCCTCGGCCTCCTGCAAGAGAGCCTCATCGGTGTTGCGCAGGTCCACAGTCATCGTCGCCGATGCGGCCACCACGTTGACCAGGTTCGGGTGCAACTCCAATCGGCCAACGGTTCCCACCTGTCGCGACCCCATGCGGAGAGCCAGCTCCCGGACGTGGGCCACCACGGCAGCGGCCACGTATCCGGGGTCGTGACGAAGGTCCATGGGGGTGGTGCCGGCGTGATTGGACTGGCCTGTGATGGTCAACTCGGTCCACGAGATCCCTTGGACGCCGGTGACCGCTCCGATGGTCACGCCCTCGGCCTCCAGCACCGGGCCCTGCTCTACGTGGAGTTCCACGAACGCCCGGGGGGACGGGCCGGGACATGGCGAGGTACCCCGGTAGCCGATGCGGTCCAGTTCGGCACCCAGCACGGTGCCATCGATGCCCACCACGTCTAGGGCTTCCTCAACGGCCATGCCGCCCACGTACACCAAGCTGCCGAGCATGTCCGGCGGGAACCGCGCTCCCTCCTCGTCGGTGAAGAAGCCCACAGCCACTGGGTGCTCGGTCTGGATGCCCTCGCGCTCGAGGGTCTCGACTACTTCAAGACCTGCTAGAACCCCAAGGTTTCCGTCGTAGCGGCCACCCGTGCGGACGGTGTCGATGTGGCTACCCGTCATGGTCGGCGGCCCGTCAGTACGACCGGAGCGGACGCCGACCACATTGCCGATGCCATCGATCGTCACGTCCAGACCCAGGTCGTGCATCCAGGTCACGACCAGGTCGCGACCGGCCCGGTCCTCGTCGGTCAGCGCCAGGCGGCACGACCCTCCGCCTTCGATGGGGCCGATGGCCGCCAGATCCTCTATGCGCCGCAACAGGCGGTGACCGTCAATACGGAGGGCCGTGTTCTGCTCGGCGTTCATGAGGGCTGATCTGAGACGGAATCGACGGCCAAGCAGATGTCAGCCGGTCGGACGGGCACCCGGGGCAGTTCCAGACCGGTTGCGTCACGCAACGCGCCGGCCACCGCTGCCGTCGATGAAATGGCCGGTGGTTCTCCGATGCCCTTGGCTCCAAATGGCGCCCCCGGTTCGGGCTGCTCTATGAGAGCGGCAATCTCGACGGGCGGCATGTCCAGTGCGGTGGGGATCAGGTAGTCGGTGAAGGAAGCGTTCCGGATGCGACCGTCGGCGACCTGAACCTCCTCCATGACGGCTAGGCCCAGTCCCTGGGCCGCGCCCCCCTCCAACTGGCCGAGAGCCTGCAGCGGGTGAAGCACTCGACCGACGTCCTGGGCGGTGGTCAACTCGACGACCTTCACCAGCCCGAGGTCTGGATCCACATCGACGATGGCCCGGTGGGCCGACACGGAGAACGACACGTGAGCGTCGCCTTGGCCATCGGCGTCCAGGGGAAGGGTCGGCGCGTGCCGGTGCACCACGTCGGCCTCCACGGCCTCCGCGGTCACCTCATCCAGCGGCAGGTCAATCGGCAAGTACTCGTCACCGGGCCCGCTACCGGGCAGTGAGCAAACTCGGCCGTCGACCAGTACGAGGTCGTGCACCGACACGTCATAGGTGGCCGCCACCCGAGTGAGCAGTTCACGACGTACCGACTCGCAGGCCATCTGCACGGCCCCTCCGGACATCCAGGTCTGGCGGCTGGCCGATGTGGAGCCTGCCGAACCGATGGAAGTCGTCTCGACCGGGGCGAGGACCACCTCATCGACGCCCAGCACCTCTCCGACGATATGGTGCACCAGGGTCACGAAGCCCTGCCCCACCTCGGCGCACGCGCAGGTGATTGTGGCCACCCCGTGGTGCAGCACGCACCGTGCGGAGCTGGGGTCGTCGAACCCCTCAGAAAACATCAGGTTCTTGAAGCCGACGGCCACCGCCTCCCCACGGACCACGTCATCGACATCGGCGGTACGACCAGCCCCTCCCGGGCGGGCCATGGGGTCATCCGGCCCGACGGCCGCCGACGGATGGCCCGCACAGGCCCGCAGCACCTCAGCCACCGGAAGCGTCCCGGTGATGACCTGGCCGGTGGGCAGCCGGTCGCCCGGCTCGAGGGCGTTGCGGAGGCGGAGGTCTACCGGATCCATGCCCAAGGCAATAGCCAACCGGTCCATCTGGGCTTCGTGGGCGAAGCAGGTCTGGACGGCGCCGAAGCCCCGCATGGCCCCACACGGTGGGTTGTCGGTACGTACCACCATGCCCTCGATCTCGACCGACGGCACGCGGTAGGGCCCGACGGCGAAGCAAGTGGCATTGGAGATCACCGCGCTACTGGACGAGGCATAGGCCCCACCGTCCAGCAGGAGGCGGGCCTCGACCCGGACCAGGTCTCCCTCCGTGGTGGCTAGGTGCCGATAGTGCATGCGAGCCGGGTGGCGATGCACATGCCCGTGGAAGCTCTCTTCGCGGCCGTAGGACATCTTCACCGGTCGCCCGGTTCGCAGGGCCAGCAGGCACAGATGCACGTGGAGGCTGAGGTCCTCACGGGCACCGAACGCACCACCAACCCCGGCCAGCGTCAAGCGGACCTTGTCCTCGGGCAGGCCGAGACAGGCTGCCACCTGGTCGCGGTCCTCGTGCAGCCATTGGGTAGCCACATAAAGGTCGACGCCACCATCCTCATCGGGGATGGCCAGCCCGGACTCCGGACCGAGGAAGGCCTGATCCTGCATGCCTACCTCGTAGGTCCCCTCAACCGATACCAGGTCGTGTCCGTCTGCAGCCGTCTGGTCACCGTGACGGAGATGGATCCTGCGAATGACGTTCCCGTCGGGATGGATCGGGGCGGCGTCGGCAGCCAACTCTGGGTTCACCAGAGGTTCGGTCGGTTCCCAGTCCACCTGGATTGCGGCGAGGGCACGACGCACCGTGTCGGGATGGTCGGCGGCCACTACGACAACGGCCTCGCCCTCGTAGCGGACGACGTCGGAGGCCAGAACCGGTTGGTCCCGTTGGATAAGGCCATAGGTGGGGCTACCTGGCACGTCCTCATGGGTCAGCACGGCGTACACACCGGCAAGGGCCAGCGCCGGTCCTATGTCGACGCCCCGGATCCGCGCCGCGGCGTGCGGCGACCTGAGGGTGCCACCCCAGAGCATCCGGTCATGGTGGAGGTCGCTGGAAAAAGCGAAGGATCCGGTCACCTTGGGCACACCATCGGGGCGGGGCGTACTCTCGCCGATTCGCGGTCCGGTGGCCGTGCGGCCGGCGACCTCCAGGGTGGTCATGGCGTCACCTCATTGCGACGGGCCGACGCGGCACGGTCCACGGCGTCAAGAATCCGTCCATANCCNGTGCAGCGGCAGAGGTTGCCTGAGATGGCCTCCCGCACCATGAGTTCATCGGGCTCGTCGTCCACGTCGAGCAGGGCGTCGACGGCCATGAGTAGCCCTGGAGTGCAGAACCCGCACTGGACCGCCCCGGCATCTAGGAACGCCTGCTGCACGTCGGACAAGACCGCATTCTCAGAAGCCAGGCCCTCGATGGTTACCACCTCGCGGTCGGCGGCGGTTGCGGCCAGCACGAGGCAACTGCATACGGTCTCGCCGTCGAGTCGCACTGTGCATGATCCGCATTCGCCCTCCTCGCATGCGTTCTTGGACCCAACNAGGCCCAGACGCTCCCGGAGCACGAACAACAGGCTCTCGCCGGGCAGTGCGTCGAGCACAGACCGACGACTGCCGTTGACGATCAGAGAGAAATCCTCGGAGGTCGTCATGCAGCCACCGTAGGGACCCCGGGGAACGCCCGCCTTATGGCCCGCCGGGCCAGGACACCTACGGCGTGACGTCGGTACGCCGCTGAACCCCGGTGGTCGTCGATTGGGCGGGCCGCATCGGCAACCAAGACGGCAAAGCGGTCCACGACCTCATCGGACGGCACNCACATGCCNTCGAAGTCGCACCGCTCAGCGGCCAGCACCTCGGCCTCGATGGCCCGGACCGGAACCGGCGCCACCGACCCGAGTGCCACCCGGACGGTGCGCCCGGGTCGGTCAACTACAAGGGCAAGAGAGGTGACGGCGATGACCATGGCNTTGCGNGTCCCCACCTTGAGGAACTCCTGAGGTCCGTCCAGTACCGGTACCCGGATGGCCGTGATGAGCTCGCCCGGAACCAGAGCGTTGACTTTGACTCCAACGACGAACTCGTCCAGAGGCAAATGTCGNGTGCTGGTCGACGATCGCAACTCGACCTCGGCGTCNAGGGCGGCCAGCACGGGCANCATGTCNCCAGCCGGCGAAGCGGTAGCCAGGTTGCCCCCAAGGGTTGCCGCATTGCGGATCTGTGGTGAACCGACTGTGCGAGCTGCCTGGGCGAGGGCGGGCACCAACTTGGCCAGGGAGGGCTCGGCGAGGTCGGCACACGTCGTTCCCGCACCAAGGCGCAACACATTGGAACGGTCGCCCTCGAGGCTCCAACCCTGCANTTCGGGAACACGATCCACGGCCACCACATTGCCGACCNAACGGGTCCCCCGGTTCACCTCGACCATGAGATCGGTACCACCGGCGATCACGAGAGCCTCGGGATCTGCATCCAGGGCTGCGCAAGCGTCGTCGATGGAGGTCGCGATGGTCACCGTCACCACGACATGCTGCCGTGTGATGGCGCATTCGTCAACATTTTGTCAACTATCAGACTACGGCTATGGTGCCCCTCGTGGCCCCTCCAGAGACGCCGCCGAACGAGGTGCANGACGCTCCCCTGACCATGCTGCGGCCGATCGTGGACGCTCTCGGTGCAACGCTTCTTCCCACCGACGAGGCCACCGACGACGACCTCGAGGTGGTGTGGGGTGGTGCCGTGCTGGCCGCTGTTCGACGCCCGGATCCCCACCTCGACCTGCACGATGCGCTNCCCACCCTCATCGCCGAGGTGGANCNCGACATGGGCCTGCCGTGCNCCGAGATGAACCGGTCCCAGAAGCAGGAGACCGTCGCCCTGCTGAACGAACGGGGAGCGTTCACCCTGCGGAAGTCAGTGGAGGACGTGGCCGAGGCGCTCGGGGTGAGCCGCTTCACCGTCTACAACTACCTGGAGCGCGCCGAGACCGACTAGGCCGTGTCGCTCCGATACGGTCCGCGGATATGAGTCGCTCCAACCTTCCCGCGTCCGATGCCGAACTGGCCCGGACCGACGCCGTCGCCCTGGCCGACCTGATCCGCGAGGGCTACCTATCNCCAGTTGAGGCTGTACAGGCCACCATCGACCGNATCGAGCGCCTCAATGGCGNCCTGAACGCNGTCATCCACAAGCAGTACGAAAAGGCNCTCGATCTAGCNGCCTCACCCGANCTACCCGATGGNCCGTTTCGCGGCGTGCCCATGCTGATCAAGGACCTGTGGGCCACAGAGGTCGGTCAACCCCATCACGCCGGCATCCAGGCCCTGAAGGACGCCGACTTCACCGCTGACGAGGACTCGGGGCTGGTCACCCGATACAAGGAAGCCGGCTTCGTCATCGTCGGCCGAACCAANACCCCCGAGNTGGGNNTGGTAGCCACGACCGAACCCCATGCCTACGGGCCGACCCGCAACCCGTGGCACGCCGACCACAGCACCGGCGGCTCGTCGGGTGGAGCAGCCGCNGCGGTGGCCTCCGGCCTGCTCCCAGCCGCCCACGCCAGCGATGGTGGCGGCTCCATCCGCATCCCAGCCGCCATGTGCGGTCTGGTGGGCCTCAAACCGTCCCGGGGCCGTATCTCCCAGAGCCCGAAGGAAGAATGGTCGTTTTCNTGCCANCACGTGGTGAGCCACACCGTGCGCGACACGGCAGCCATCTTGGATGCCACGGCCATCCCGTTTCGNGGTGACGGCGTGGTGGCACCAGACCATGGTCGCCCCTACGCGGGGTGCGTCGATACCGATCCCGGCCTACTGCGGATCGGACTCATGCCCGACAACCACCGCCTCGAGACTCATCCGGACTGCGAAGCGGCCACCCGACGCACNGCCGACCTGCTGGCCGATCTGGGCCACGAGGTAGTCGAGTCACGCCCGGAGGCCTTCCTCCACCTGGGTGACCTGCAGGAGATGGCCTGGGCGTTCACCGTCAACTGGTCGGCCACGGCGGTGGTCAGCCTCGTGACGCTGGGCGAGCAATTGGGNCGTNCGGTCACCGCCNATGACGTCGAGCCCGGNACCTGGGCCATGGCCGAACTTGGACGGGGGTACACGGCACCCGACTACATCAGATCNCAGGGAATCCTCGGCGGCTGGCGCCGCTCCATGGCGTCATGGTGGGACNACTTTGACCTGCTGCTCACACCGACCACCGCTCAGCCGCCGGCTCCCATCGGTGAACTCACCCCAACCGATGACGACCCAGTCCGGGGGTCAAAGGGTTCACTGCCCTATTCGGTGTACACCTCGCCGTTCAACTGCACTGGCCAGCCGGCCATCTCCCTACCCATGGGGTCTTCGGACGGNCTGCCGATCGGCGTCCAACTAGTGGGCGCCTACGGTCGNGAGGANCTGCTCCTGTCGGTGGCCGGCCAACTGGAGCGGATCGANAACTGGTCGGCCAGTCGGGCNCCCATCCACGCCTGACCCCNNGTCGGTCAGGCGTCGAGAACGGAGGTTCCCGCCCCCTGGAGGTCGACCACAGGTGGTTCGGTCGACCACGGGAAGTTGACCCAGCGGTCGGTGTGGNGCCACACGTACTCGCAGTCGACCACCGACTGGGGCTTCTGGTAGAGGACAGCCGAACGGACCTCGCCCACCTGNGCTAGTGCCGTCTCCCGCACCAGAGCAANCGTGTGGCCGGTATCGGCCACATCGTCGACGATCAGGATCCGCTTGTCACCCAAGTCCACCCAGTCGACGTAAGGCGGAAGGATCACCGGGATGTCCAGACGCTCGTCCACCCCGGTGTAGTACTCCACGTTTATTACGTAGAGGTTCTTAACGGCGAGGGCGTAGCCCAGCGAACCGGCGACGAACAGGCCACCGCGGGCAATGCACAGGATCATGTCGGGCTGGTAGCCGTCGTCGGCCACCATGTGGGCCAACTCGCGGACCGCCGCACCGTAGATTGGCCAGTCCATTTCCTCACGAACTGGCTCCTCCCGGTGGGACTCCGATCCCTGGGGCTCGTCTGCCACGTCTACTTCATCCTCTCCCGTGATCTTGGCCGGAAAACCTACCTCCTGAGTCCCGGATCGGTCAGACCCGGCCGGTGTATCAGTCGTAATCCGGNCACCACCCGTCAGTCATAGGTGGCGACCACCGTCCACCGGCCGTCGGCCAAGACCACGAGACGGGCCGTGCCGTCGGCCGTCACCATCTGTAGTCGGGCCCGGCGGCGNCGGTGGAGTGGATCCCACCAGCGTTCGTCGACCGGCCACGGGCCGGCCCAAGCCGTAACTCGCTGGTCCGAACCTGCCTCCGGATCGACGCCTGATGAAACACGTTCTGGGAAAATCAGGCGGGTCGGCGGCGCCGAAAGCAGACCCCTCCCGTCCACCGTCACCGGAACCCCTCCGGCGTCCACCACGTCAATGGCAACCGGTTCGGCGTGGACCGCGGCTGGAGACGGCCGCGGGAGGGCACCCGGCCAGGGTGGCGCCCCCTCCCCCTCCAACGGTTCGACCCGTGTCGGGGACTCGACTGAANCGACGAATGGCACCAAGGCCACCTGGTCATCGGGGTCGCGGCCGCCCCGCCACTCGGGAACCCTCACCGATCCGGGGCCCANGAGTCCGACCACCCGGTCGCATGCCCGTCCTGCCCTCTCATCGGCCGCCGAGACACCACCCCANAACCCCAGTTGACGCCCCACCGCTGGCACTACCTCATCAGGGACCAGCACCAGCAAAATGATTCCCGAGGCGGGACGAACCGCTGGTGGGCCATGCAACCACCCCTCCAACTGCCACCGCACCCGATCGGCCACCGCCACCGGCCCCAGTACCCCCTCGTCACGCCACCGCCGAGACACCCGCTCGCCGTGTTCGGTCTCGACCTCTACCAATAGTCGGGTGCAGGCCATCCCCCGGGCCAAGAGTCGTTCGTGGAGAGCTTCGGACGCCGACCGCGCCGCGAAGGCGTCCCGGTCGATGCGGTCTATCGGCGGGTCGAAGGACACCGACACCGCCAGGTCCGGTGGGGCCGAACGATGACCCACCGGGCGGTCGTCGACCCCCGAGGCCAGGCGATGGGCATCGAGGCCGTCGTTGCCGAACCGAGCCGACACATCGGCTACCGGGATCGCGGCGAAGGCACCCAGGGTGGTCAGGCCCAGACGAATCAGGACGTCGACCAACTCTGCTCCCCGACCGGCCATCAGAGTCGTCAGCCCCTCCACCGGTAGAGGGGCCAGAAAGTCCGGACTACCCCCAGGGGGGACGATCACCGCCCCCTCCGGGGCCACCCCACCGACCCGTGCCGCTAGACCGGCGGCGAACGCCCCATCGGCCACCCCGATTCGGCACCCCGGATGTGAGCCGGCCCCAAGTTCCAACCTGTCGATGGCGGCCACCACCACCTCGGCGGTGTGGCGAACTAGGGCTACCTCCCCGCCAAACAGTCGGACTGGGCCCCGCACCCCGAACGAACACCGGCCGGGGCGCCGAGCCTCCACCCACGGGGTGACCGCCCCCAACGCCGAGGCCACAACCTCGAACCTCCGGGCCTCGCGGGCCTCGTCACGGGCCAGCACCCGAACCTCAGGGCAAAGGAACTGGGCCTCACGTTGGTGCTGTCCCCGTGCCACCCCCACCGCACGGGCCGGCTCGGTGGCTGCCACCACTTGCCCCGCCCCGAGTACCAGGGCCTGTTCGTCCGGATCCACGCCTAACGCGGTCAGGGGCCAGTCAGGACAACCCACCACCAGGGTCCGGACGGCGACCGGGGAGTCAGTTGCCGGTGACGCTCCGTTCACAGTCGGGCCGGGACACCCGTCGGATCCGGCAGGAGCAGCACATCGCTACGACCGTCGTCGGGCACTCCTCGTCCACCAACCGACACCTCAACACGCCGGGACCGGAGGCGGGCCAGCGACCCGGCCCGACTGGCATCNGGACCCANCCAGGTCGCCTCGCCTATCGAGAACCGCAGGTCGATGCGGCCCGGCCATCCCTCGCCCGGAAACCTGNCCTCTGGAAACAAGCAGACCAGNACGGATCCCCGTTCCCGACAGCGAGCCGAGAGGCGCCGGGCGTCACCCATCGACGGACGGTGCCCAGGTGACACCAGTACTAGGTCCACAGCCCCCACGAAGGTGGCTACCACCGNGGCCCACTGNTCGGGATGCGGGGTGTTCACNACGACGAGGTGTTCTAGGGCCACCCCGACCTCGAACGCTGCGGCCAAGCCCATGTCACCGACGCCCACCATCGCCACCCACGAACCGGTCTGGGTGGCCCGCGCCATCAGGGCCAGTGNCATCGACCGGGCACCGGCACCCGAGACCCCCACAGTGAGGCCCCGCCGGAGGCCNTCGGGCAACAGCCCGGTCAGGGCCTCGAGTACNGGGAGGGCCCGGTCGACGGCCANCGTGGTCGGCCGGATCCGTTGNGCTGTCTCNGCCAACGTGGGTGTGATCCGCAACGGNAGACCTGGTCGGCCAACCTCTGAAAGCCCATGGGTCCGGAGTGGGTGCTCCTCTGGGGGCAGGTCNTCGAAGANGTCGGGTTCGGCCAGCAGGCTCCGGGGAAGTGCCGTGGGGAGGACTCGGGGCATCGTCCCAGTATCGAACATTTGTTCGATACTGGCAAGGCCTCCGCCTTACCCCGTCATCAGGACCAGACCGGCCACCGTGTAGGCGACCATGACAACCAGCAACGGGTACTGNCTCCNCAGAGCGACCGATGGTCGCCACGACTCGATCGACCGGTCGTGGGCTAGCAACACCCCTCCCAGATGACCGGCCACGATCGCTCCGAGTTGCACCCATCCCACGGTGCCTGGAGAGACCCGGGTCCAGTCCACCGAGTCACCAGCCGTGCCGAACAGGTCCCACCCCCGTCCGTAGGGATCCGAAACTCGGATCCAGAACAGTTGGCCCTCGAGAACCAGCAAGGAGAAGTAGTGGGCCACGTGGTAGCCGAGCACGATGGGGAGTAGCGAATGCCCGAAACGCTCCGANAACCCCNTTCCACCAGTCAGGCGATCGCCCAGCCGTGACGCCAGGTGCCANGCCNCCCCGACCANGGCCACCANCCAGATCAGTCCCAGGGTGCCCACCCCGGTGCCACCCCATCCCACGTACCCAGCCGAGACGTCGGCCCAGAACCGGGTCCGCGATACCCCNTCGAAGGCCGTCCCTCCGAGCACCACCAGCAGGAGCGTCACCTCCGAGGGACGCAGNTNGTCCGCCGTTGCGCCNACCAGTGGAAGCCGCANCACCGGACGNCNGGTCCCCGGGGCCCGACCGATCGGCGAGAGTCGNGCCAACAGCCCGAACAGCACCCCGAATCCCTCAGAGCAGCGGGCCGCCCCGGTTCCCCAACGGANGGCGACGCCCAGGAGCACCAGCGTGTAGCCAANCGCCGNCCANCCCAGGACCCGCGGGCGCGCCCCATCGTGATACGCNAGCTCCAACCACAGAAACGCAGCAACCGGAANNACAGCCANCCACCCGTNGCCTACCGGAGCGGGTACCGCCCAACTCCCGGCTGAACGACCGGTTCGAACCCGGTCCACNAGCCGGAACANNGNCTCCCAGGGACTCACCGTCGACCACCACGGCCCGGCCAGGACCACGAGCAGGGGNACGCCTACCCAGAAGGCCACGTAGATNGCAACCGGCGCCACGTTNANNGCNACGTCGTCTANCCCGGCCAGGCCGGCGGTCACCACAACNGCNGTTGCTACCACCAGAGCCCACCGAGCTACCGAGCCCACCACGCCGGCTGAGAACGTAGGCCACCACCNCANGGNGAGACCATCGGCCGCCCGCCNGAGGNGTGGCTTGNGCCATGCCAGGCCGAGGGCGGCAAAGGACAGCACGAGGGCCACTGCAGCCGACCACCCGGCCTGCCAGGCCGACAGCGGCAGGTCGGTTCGTCCTCCCACCCCGTGGGCCAGCGTAAGCAGGCCGGTCACGAGACTTCGAGTTCGAACACCCGTAAGCCCGAACCATGCAGTTCGGCCTCGAACACGCCCGGAACCTCAGCCCGGACCACCAAGTCGGCTTCNACTCCCGGCCCGACGTCAGCCATGGCGTCATACACGTGCAGATGCAACTGATCAGAAACGTCACTGGTAACCGTCACCGCGACCACATCGCCGATTGACACCTCAAACCTCGGGATGCCTCCCACCACCTTTCCTTCCCGTACCTCAGCCTCGAACCGGACGTCGACGGCTGCCCCGGCAAGATCCACGACGTGCACCCCACTGTCGTGGTCGTGGTCGTTGTCGTGGTCGTGGTCGTGTCCATCGCCGACAGGTGTCGACCCCCCACACGAGGCCACGATCAGCAACGACGCCCACAGCAGGGATGCCTGATACAAGCGTTGCGACAGGAGATGCTGAGGCGGGTCGGCTCGACGAACGCTCACCGACTCAGGCTACGAGATCGTCGTGAAACAGAGTCAATCGGGGACGAGCCCGGCGTGACGGCGAATCCACGCGTGCATGGCTATGCCCGATGCCACACCGGCGTTGATCGACCGCGTTGACCCGTAATGGGCGATCGAGTAGACGGCCAGTGCCGCGCTGCGGACTGTCGCCGATAGGCCCGGACCCTCCTGGCCGAACACCAGCACACAGAGTTCGGGAAGGTCCGCTGACTCCAACGGCGTCGCCCCCGGCAAGTTGTCGATCCCTACCAACGGGAGACCCTCGACATCCGCCCACGACACCAGGTCCTCAACCGTGGGGTGGTGGAATAGGTGCTGGTACCGGTCGGTGACCATGGCGCCTCGCCGATTCCAACGACGGCGGCCCACTATGTGCACTCCGGCAGCAAGGAAGGCATTGGCATTACGGACCACCGTCCCGATGTTGAGGTCATGCTCCCAGTTCTCGATAGCCACATGGAAGGGGTGCCGTCGTTCGTCCAGGTCTTCGACGATGGCGTCCACCGTCCAGTAGCGATAACGGTCGGCCACG
>PAXM01000056.1 GCA_002714485.1 Acidimicrobiaceae bacterium | reverse complement strand
AGGGCCCGAGACCGAGAGACCAGGAAGGATCCCCGTGGCTGTTGTCGACATCGCAGGCTTCGTCGCCGACCTGAAGGACCACGCAGCTGACCACGGCTTCCACGTCCACGACGAACGCCACTTCGTCGAGACCTACTCGATGCACCAGGCCTTTGAGGTTGATCTCCACCCCGAGGCCGCCTGCGGTGGACCGCTCGATCTCCGACTCTCGCTGGACATCGAGGTCCGGACTCTGCTGGCCTTTGAGGACGAGGTCATGTCCATTCCCGAGAACCAAGACCCCAGCGACGACCTAGTCATCAATCTCGTGTTCAGTTGGGCGCTGCCTCCGCTGGAACACGGACCCGACCTACTGGTCCTGGCCACCGAGTTAGCCGGACTGGGTGGTCCCGACCTACCTACCCAAGTGTCAGCCGTTGACTCGTTCGAGGCAGTCACCGACGCCCCTCAGCGTTCGCTTGGCGTGACTGCTCGGCTAGAAACACCGTTGGCCGCCCTGTTGCGGGGCGGTGAGGCCGACTGGCTGTGTGACGCCCTCGAGCGGTCCCGGTCAATCAGCGAATACCTATTGGACCGGGCTCCGGCCTGGCTCGGTGACGGCTTCGAGTAGTTCTAGGGCAATAGTTCGGACATGGCTCCTGACACTCCACCGTCCGACAACCCGCCGGACCTGCTGTCCGACCCTCCGTTCAACACAGCCGAAACCGATCGCCTGCTGTCAACTACCCGGGCCGTACGGAGACGACTAGATCTCAATAGACCCGTCCCTCCACAGATCCTGTTGGACTGCATCGACCTAGCCGAGCAGGCTCCCACGGGTGGCAACCAGAGCAGTCGGCGATGGCTGGTCGTACGGGACCCCGCCACCAAGGAGGCTCTGGCCGAGCTCTACCGGGAGGCAGGGGGCCGGTGGATCAGCGACGCCTACGAACAGGTTTGCGGAACTGGACACCACAACGAGAAAACCCTTCGGTCCGCCGACCACCTTGCCCGCAACCTCGAACACGTGCCTGCCATCGTGCTGGTCGCCATCCATGGCGTCCACGACGGCAGTGGACGTCCCGGCCTGTTCGACTCGGTCATCCAGGCGGCATGGAGTTTCTGTCTGGCCCTAAGGTCCCGAGGCCTCGGCAGCGCCTGGACGACCATCCACCTAAACGCCGCCGACCAGGTCGCCGAACTCTTGGGCATCCCCGACAAGGTGACCCAGATCGTGCTGCTCCCGGTGGCATGGACTACCGGCGATGAGTTTTCACCTGTCGAACGCCAGCCAGCAGCTGACATCACCTGGTTCGACCAGTGGGGGCGGACTCTCCAACACCCAACCGATGAGGCCCCAGTGCACGCCGACGGTGCCGGGGTGACCGTAGAGGTAGACATCGACGCACCACCGGAGGCCGTCTGGCCATTCATCAACGACATCAACCTGCCGGCTCATTTCAGCGACGAGTTCCAAGGTGCCGAGTGGATCTCCACCGAACCCGCTGTGGGAGCCACGTTCCTTGGTCGTAACCGGAACGAACGGATGGGCGACTGGGAAGTCGTCTGCCACGTCGTGGAGTACGAGGAGAACCGGGTCTTCGCCTGGAACTCGGTCGACCCCGACCAGCCAGCAGCCCAGTGGCGGTTCGAGTTGATCCCTCTGGCCGGTGCCACACGCCTGCGATTCTCCATGGTGCTGGGCCCTGGCCCGTCGGGCCTGACCGCCATCATCGAGACCATGCCCGACAAGGAGGCGAAACTCGTCGCCAACCGTCAGGCCGGTCAGACGTCCAACATGCGCCGCTGCGTCGAGGGGATACGCGACCTCGTCGAGAAGGGAACCAAACCATGAGTAGCCAGCCACACGAGAGACTCGGACTATCCGTGCACGACGTGTTGACCACCACCCGTTCAGTGCGTAGACGCCTCGACCTCGATCGTCCGGTCGATGACGAGTTGATAAAGGAATGCCTGGAGTACGCCGTGCAGGCGCCAACGGGCTCGAACCGCCAGGGCTGGCGGTTCGTGGTGGTCACCGACCCTGAGAAGCGAGCAGGCCTAGCAGACCTGTACCGGCAGGGCTGGGAACGTTACGTGGGGATGGCCGAAAGCGCCGCCGCCCTGGCCACGGACGAAAACTCCGAGAGTGGCACCCAGCAGATGCGGGTAATGCGATCTGCCGCATATCTGGCTGAGAACATGCATCGGGTACCGGCCATGGTGATCCCCTGCCTTCCGGGTCGAATCGACCGGTCGGGCTTCGGCGCCACGTCATCTCTGGCTTCGATCATCCCCAGCGCTTGGAGCTTCATGCTGGGAGCGCGCGAGCGGGGGCTCGGCACGTGCTGGACGACCATCCACCTCATGTTCGAAGAAGAGGCGTCAACATTGCTGAACATCCCCTACGAGACGGTCAGTCAGGTAGCCCTGATCACCGTCGGCCATACGATCGGCACCGACTTCCAACCGGCGACTCGCGAGGGCGGGGCGGACGCAGTGACCTCATGGAACGGGTGGGAGGCCTAGTCCCTCTCAGCGGCTTCCGCCAGTCGGTCGAGGGTGGCGTCCATGGTGGCCCGGTTGTGGGTGGCCCGATCAGCTACCCCACTCGCCGCCCAACCGACCTTCTTCAGGAACCAGGTGCGATTGTCGACCCATGACTCGGTCACCCGGCAGCCTCCGTCAGTCGGCTCGATTTCGTAAACCCAGTCGCATCCACCCAGAGGGCCGATCCTCAGGCGGAAGGTGAACCGGCGCGGTGGCTCCGACTCGATGACCGTGACCCGGGTCCGCCACCGGCGCCAGCCGTTGTGGTTCCTACCTTCGAAAACTGCCCCGACCTCAGGTCCTACGGTGTCACCTATCCACCGGCCCCCATCATTTTCGGGCGACCACTCCCCCATCTGATCCAGCGCGGCCACCATGGCCCACACCCGCTCGGCCGGCGCTGCGACCTCCTTGACGACAGTTACGTCGGGGTCCATGCGAACCATCCTGTCAGGGGCAACCATTCAGAGAGCCACTGGAATGACCTCCGTCAAACCATCTACCGCCACCACGACCAGCAAATCATCGGTGGAACCCCGGACCTCGGCCAGCACCGCATCAGGATCGATCGGGACAGCCTCCGGTGATCCGATCCTGAGGCATCGGATCACCCGCACCCCGGGTAGAGCCTCCAAGCGTCCGGCCAGTTCGGAGACATCGGCACCGACCACGGTGATGGTTCGCAAAGGCAGCCGAGTCGACGCTGGTACCGCCCGTAGTCCATCCCGGAGCACCCGACCGTGATACGCCGCCACCCCCACCGTTGCACCGAGTATTGCCAGCGGGAACCGGAGGATGGCCACCTTGTCCACATCAAGGTCTCCGTCCAGCAGGCCAAACAACACGAGGAAGGCCATGGTTCCTAGGCTCCCCAGGACACAGATGGCGGTCACGCCGAACACCGCGAATAGGTAGATCCGTCTGACGGCCGACGCCTCCTCGGCGAGCTCGCCGGCATACGACTGGATCCGACCCCATGCCCGGACCCACAGCGGCCCACCGACCAGCAGAGCGGTGAGAGCGACGGCTGCTATCTCGCTCACACCCCGATCCCAGTCCTCTGGTGCCGGCAGGACCTTGTGGAGGACCATCCCTAGCAGCAGGGCCAGGGCTACGGTCGAAGCCACTAGGCCCACCCCGGCCTCAAGGTGGTCGTACAGTCGAGACACCTCGTCGCGACCTTCAGCCTGACGTTCTAAGGCATGGGGAACCTCGTTGCGGTGATACGCCCAGAGCACAAGGCCGACAATCAGGAGGGCGCCGTAGACAGTAAGAACGTCGAAGTGGGCTACCGCTCCGCCCTCCCTCGACGAGGCAACCAATACCCAGGCCAACAAGGTGTGGAGCACGCCGCTGACTGCCACCAGCGTCGCCGTTAGTCCTCCAAGCACGCCGACCACCAGTACGTAGCCATCGCGTTCCAGACTCCGAGGAGCGGTTCGACCGTTCAGCCACCAGAACCTGATCCAGGCGCCACCGAAGGCCAGAATCGGCGCGATGGCCCCAGCCACGTCGTCCACCGTGTCGGACCAGGGGTTGCCGTCAGCTAGGCCGAGGCTCCGAATCGGATCAGGAGTGGCGCCGTCGTAGGCCCATGACAGGAGGTGTTCCAGGATCACCGCTCCGCTGATCGAGACCCCGAGCAGGGCCACTGTCGCACCGACAAGGTGGGTGACCGCGGGCAACCCGCCCGGGAGGCCACGATGGATCACTCCAATTGCTGCCCAGACCACCGCGGCGGCGAGCATCCACGTGTCGACATTCCATCCGTCTAGGAGCCAACCGATTGCCTGTATCGATCCAGCTACCACGAATCCGACTGCGGTCAGATCGACTGCCGCCCGGTAAAGCGACCAACCGGCGGCATCGACCTCGGTCGGGTCCGAGCGGAACCGCCGACGCAGCCAGAGACCCAACCCGACGAGGGCACCACCAGCCACAATCAGGAGGCTGAGCCAGAGCGCCAATTCCTCTGGCCCACCGACATCGCTGTCTGAAATTAAACCCAGGAACCGGCCCATGACCCCCGTCGCCCCGATCGCCGAAACCATCACCAGGCCATACAGGAAGCCATACTCGAGGAACCGCCGAACCATCGTCCCGACGTCGACACGTCCCACTCCTCGACGGCGATACAGCACCACTAGGACGATCAGAGCCGCCAACAGAATCAGGTCCACGAGACCTCCCGCTTCATATTCGTGAAGTTTCCCACAGGGGCCTGAGGCGGCCCAGACAGGGCATTGAGGTAGACCTAATCCAATTTCCTTCTGAAAGAGACCGGACTGAACTCCGACCGGCCTCAGATCAACGTCTCCACCGAGTGACCTCTCGATGACGACAGCACGTTCACTGTCGACCTCCGCCTCCCCATGTACAGACACCAGAAGCGGCGACAAGCATGTAACTGGTGGGCCGGGCGGGGATCGAACCCACGACCGAGCGATTATGAGTCGCCTGCTCTAACCACTGAGCTACCGGCCCGACCGCATTCTGGCAGGCGCCGTCCCTCACCCCTCACCCTCGGCGACGATCCGGTACCTTGGCCGCGACCCGGCGACGACCAATGGAGCGACCGTGACCGATAACCCGGTCGACCCACATTCCGGACGACTGGCCCACACCAACGGGCCGTCCGGGCATCCGGACGGGGCGCCGGTCGAAGAAATCGACGGGCGAGCCCTGGCTATCGGCTCGTTGGCCGACCCGACCGTGCATCTCAGCCTCGTCGTACCGACCTATAACGAATCGGCGAACATCGGGCGGCTGCTGCGTTCCCTGCACGAGGTGTTGACTGGCATGGGCGCCACCTTCGAGATCATCGTGGTCGACGACGACAGTCCGGACCGAACCTGGGCGACAGCAGCCGAGATCGCCAGAACGCATCCCGAGATCCGAGTACTCCGCCGGACCGGAGCATCAGGACTGGCCACGGCCGTAATCTGCGGGTGGGCCCATGCACGCGGCTCTGTGCTCGGCGCGATAGACGGCGACGGTCAGCACCCACCCGAGGTGGTTGCCGACCTGATGGCCGCCATGGACGTGCGGACCGACGTGGCCGTGGCCAGCCGTCACGTACCAGGTGGTGGGGTCTCGAACTGGTCAGCTGTCCGTCGTCTTCTCTCTCGAGGCGCCCAGGCTCTTGGTCTCCTACTTCTGCCCGGCACGGTCGGCCGGGTCACCGACCCGATGAGCGGCTTCTTCCTGGTGCGGCGTGACGTGGTGGCCACCGCCGACCTCGACCCGGTGGGCTACAAGATCCTCCTGGAGGTACTGGCTCGCGGCGATGTACTCCGTGTCGTAGAACGACCATACGTGTTTCTAGAACGGAAGGAGGGCGAATCAAAAGTCTCTGCTGGCCACTACGTGGGCTATCTCCGACACCTCATGCGGCTCCGAATCCACCCGCTCCGCAGCCGAGCACTAATGCGCTACCTACTGGTCACAGTGGTGGCGCTGGTGGCCGACGCCGTCACCTTCCTCTGGATCTTTGATCGCCAAGGATGGAATCTGACCCGGTCGGCGGCCATCGCCGGTGAGGCAGGAATCCTGCTCACGGTGGCGCTGCACGACCTGTGGACCTTCGCCGGGCGTGCTGCCCGTAGCACGCTGGACCGGATCAGACGACTCCTCGGCGTCCAGATCGCTCTGGGTACCCTGCTGGCCGGCCGCCTCCTGGTTATCAACGTGCTTGTGAACTGGTTCGGTCTCGGACCATTGACGGCATTTTGCATTGCCCTAGCAGCCATCACGCCGGTCAGCCACCTATTGGGGTCCCGTCTCACCTGGCGAAGAATCACCGCTTAGCCGGCAGTTCCCGGTCGGCGTCATCACCATGCCACCAAGTGGTACAGGTCGGTCGGCCCAAATAGGCCAGCGCCCGTCAAGGATTTCCGGGGCCACCAGACGAGTCGCCCAACCCAGTTTCCACTGGCCGCGGATCCATCGGTTGTTAGACAACTGGCCATCACCTTCCCGACGAGGGATTTGATGCGGCTGACCTGACGACATACCAGTACTAAGTGGACGAAACTTGGCACGTCCCTCGTACGACCGGCGAGTCGATTCCAAGAATCCGACGACCGGAATCACCTGAATCCGGATTTCTGTGCGAGGTATCCATCTGGACCCCTATGGCCCATCTAGGGGACTGGTTCCACCATGTCTCCGGCCTGGTGTGAAGACCACCGGCATGGAGACCACACCAGTCATCAGGAGGTTCCCCGGATACGGCCGGAATGAGTCCTCGTCGATGACGTAGTCGGGGATCCGATTGAGCACGTCACGGAACATGACCTCAGCTTCCATCCGGGCAACCTGGGCACCAATGCATCGGTGGCCACCGAGGCCAAAGGCAAGATGCCGGTTGACGGACCGATCGATAACGACCTCGTCTGCTTGTTCAAAAACTTCAGGATCGTGGTTGGCCGAAACCCAACTGATCATCACGACGTCGCCACGCGCTATCCGCCTCCCCCCCAGTTCCACATCCCGGGTCGCCGTGCGGGTGAGGGTCTCACTGGGGCTGTAGAACCGGAGAAACTCCTCAACGGCACCCGGCACCAACGTCGGATCGTCTAGAAGCCGGCCCCGGACATCCGGCACGGTGCCCAGATGGTGCAGTCCCCATGAAACGAGTGATGTGGTGGTGTCTAGGCCACCAGCCACCAGGTTCCACATGACCCCGCCGACTTCGGAGTCAGTGAGAGGTCTTCCAGCGACCTCGCAGGTCACGAGGGTGGTGGTGATGTCGTCCGATGGGTTTCGCCGACGGAAGCGAGCGAATCCCACTAGCTCATCCCACATGTCCTGCCAGCGGGCGACGGCCGCAATGTATTTCGGGTCGGTGCGTTCATAGGAGGCCGAGGCGTGAAAGAACTCGGCGTAGTAATCCCAGTTCTCGGCGGGCATGCCCATCGACTCCAGGGTTAGAACTGCTGGCACTGGGGTGGCGTAGTCGAGAACCAGGTCAGCCCGGCCTGCTTCAATCACCTCATCGAGAAACCATGTCGAGATCTCCTCCATGCGAGGGCGCAATTGCTGGACCCGCCGAGGACTCATGTGCGGGTTTAGAACTCGTCGAAGATCAGCGTGGTCGGGTCCGTCGATCTCCGATACACCCATCCGTGGAGTTCCCTTTGGTCGGGGAATCCCGCAGATGCCCTGGTAGGAGATCCCGTCGTCGGCTTTGGGGTCGAATCGGTGGGCGAAGGTTTCGTTGTCACGAGCCACTGCTGCGACCGACTCGTAGTCGGTGACAAGCCAGAAGCCCCCGTAGGCAGTGTTATAGGCAACGGGACACCGGGCCCTCAGATCGCCGTACCGCTCATGTCGATTAGCGATGAAGTCTGGGTGTTGGTGGTCGATATCGACTGTTTCGTTGACCGATTCCACGGACGTATTGTTCCGCATTGTCCGACTGTTGGCGACTCCGCGTCTTACGGAAACGAAACTGACAGACAACTAGCCCTGCGGAGAGGCCGTCCGACTAGATTTTCCTGAGCGATAATGCGTCGCCGATCCGAGGGGGAAACCATGGAAATGAACGACATGATCCTGGTCAGCGTGGATGACCACCTCTGTGAGCCACCGCACATGTTTGACGAGCACCTCGCTGACCGGTGGCGGGACGAGGCACCCAAGCTCCTCCACACCGACGATGGCAACGACGTCTGGACGTTCAATGGGGCGTTAATCCCCAACGTCGGGCTTAATGCCGTAGCTGGCCGCCCGAAGGAGGAATACGGCATCGAGCCGACCTCGTTCGAGGAGATCCGACCAGGGTGCTACGACATCGACGAGCGCATCAAGGACATGGACGCTGGCGGAGTACTTGGGTCGATGTGCTTCCCATCGTTTCCAGGCTTTGCCGGTCGACTATTTGCCGACCACCCAGATAAGGAATTCGCGGCTGCCCTCATCCGGGCCTACAACGATTGGCACATCCACGAATGGTGTGGTTCCTATCCCGGGCGGTTCATCCCCATGGCTCTACCGATGATCTGGTCAGCCGAGGAGTGCGCGGCCGAGGTCCGGCGGGTAGCCGAACTGGGCTGCCACTCAATGACTTTCACCGAAAACCCCGTGCCACTTGGTCAGCCCAGTTTTCACGACGAATACTGGAATCCGTTCTGGGAGGCTCTTGTCGACTGTGAAACAGTGCTGTCGATCCACCTTGGATCCTCGGGCCAACTAGTGATAACTGCCCCTGACGCACCAATGGACGTCATGATCCAGATGCAACCCATGAACGTCTCCACGGCGGCTTCCGACCTGTTGTGGTCGACTGTTCCGCGCCGATACCCCGACCTCCGGATCGCCCTCTCGGAGGGAGGCACGGGTTGGGTCCCCTATTTCATGGACCGTGCCGACAAGACCTACGACATGCACCACTTGTGGACCGGCCAGGACTTTGGCGACCTCAAGCCGAGCGACGTGTTCCGTCGCAACTTCCTTACCTGTTTCATCAGCGACCCTGTTGGAGTGATACTCCGCAACGAAATCGGAATCAACAACATCTGTTGGGAGATGGACTACCCGCACTCTGACTCGAACTGGCCGACTGCTCCTGAGGAACTCTCGGAGGTCTTCGCCGGCGTATCAGACGACGACATCAACCGGATCACGCACCTCAATGCCATGGACTGGTTCTCCTACGACCCGTTTGCGGTGTTCGACCGGGCCGATTGCACAGTGGGGGCGCTAAGAGCCCAGGCGGGAGACCATGACGTGTCGATCCGCTCGCGCGATACCGGCCGCCATGGCGAGGCCAAGGATGTGTCCCTGCAGGACTTTGTTGAACGAGCGAGCCAGTCCGAGGAGTGATGGCTACCCCGATCGAAAGGTGACCACCGTGCAGCACAGGATCGTTGATTGTCCCGTCTTCGACGCCGACAACCACATGTATGAGACCCAGGAGGCTTTCACCCGATACCTCCCATCGTAACACCGCAAGGCCATCACCTATGTGCAGGTCAACGGCAGAACCAAGATTGCCATCAATGGAAAGCTCTCCGAGTACATCCCGAATCCGACTTTTGAAGTTGTGGCACCGCCAGGCGCACAGGAGGAGTTCTACCGGAGTGGCAATCCGGACGGCAAGAGCCTCCGGGAAATCTTCGGTACGCCAATCCCATGCCCGGAATGGGCCCGTACTGCTGAAGCCCGCTTGCCCCACCTGGACGAGTTGGGTCTCGATGGGGCGCTCATGTTCCCTACCCTGGCCAGCCTCATAGAAGAGCGGATGCGGGACGACCCTGACCTGACGCACGCGGTAATCCACTCTCTCAACGAATGGATCCACGATGAGTGGACCTTCGACTACCAGAACCGGATATTTGCCACACCGATCATCACCCTGCCTATCGTTGAGAAGGCGATTGCCGAACTGGAATGGTGTCTCGATCGCGGGGTGCGCTGCATCCTGATCCGACCTGCCCCAGCCTGGGGGCTCCGAGGTCCTCGATCCCCGGGGCTTCCCGAGTTCGACCCGTTCTGGGCCCGGGTTCAGGAGGCAGGTGTTCTAGTTGGCATGCACTCTTCGGATTCCGGCTACGCAAACCTGGTGTCGATCTGGGAGGGACCCACCGAGTTCTTGCCCTTCCAACCCAATCCCTTCCGGTCGCTCGTCATGGCCAACCGGGCCATCACCGACATGATGAACGCCATGGTCTGCCATGGTGCCTTTAGCCGATTCCCGGATCTGCGAATCGCCACGATCGAAAACGGCGGGACCTGGGTGAGGCCCCTAGTTGACGGACTGGAGTCGATCTACAAGAAAATGCCTCAAGAGTTCGGCGAACACCCCGTAGAGGCCTTCCGCCGCAACGTCTATGTCAACCCGTTCTGGGAGGACGCTCTGGAAGGTCTGGTGGACATCATGGGGCCCGAGCGTCTGCTCTTTGGGTCCGACTACCCACACCCGGAGGGGCTGGGCAACCCCGTGAGTTTCGTAGATGACCTCCCCGAGTCACTTTCTCCTAAGGACACGGCTCGCATCATGGGGGGCAACCTTCGCGAACTCCTCCACCTGGAATCCTGAATATCTTCCTGGGATCGGCAGGGCTGTATAAAAACTATCGACCTATCGGGTGCCCCCGATTGTCCATCAACCGATATTGGGCTAAGCCGTAGGGGTGCAAGTACGTCTCGACGAAGAACGATGCCAGGGCCACGGCCGTTGCTACGTCCTCGCCCCCGTCGTATTTGCAGCCGATGACGACGGGCGCGGGATGGTCGTCACCGCGAAGGTGCCTCCGGGGCTGGCTGAGTTAGCCCGCCTCGGAGCCGATAACTGTCCTGAAGATGCAATTTCCCTGATTGATGACTGATCGGAGGACGGAATGACGGGAGCCCCGGACGACAGGGAACACGAGGCCGACATCGGCCTTAATGGGGAGGCCGAAGGTGGCCTCCAGATGAATAATCCTGAGTTCAATCGCCACCCACAACCGGGCTACCGGATGCTGCGGGACAGCGGACCAGTAATGACACTGCCCGGGATGATTCCCTCACGGGCCAACGCCGACGCTCACCTCGTGGGTCGGCATGCCGACGTAGTAACCGTCCTGCGAAACCCCGACATCTTCTCGTCGAGGTTCGACGCTGTACACATCGGCCAGGTCCGTCCGCTCATTCCCCTCCAAGTTGATCCACCGGACCATGCCAAGTACCGGAAGTTGCTCGATCCGCTGTTCGCACCACGCCGGATAGCCCTCCTAGAGGATCGGACCCGAGCACTGGTCTCCGACCTCGTGGAAACCGTGGCCGACACAGGGGGGTGCAACTTCCACGCCGCAGTCTCTGAGCCGCTCCCCTCTACCGTATTTCTGGAATTGCTAGGTCTACCGGTTTCCCGAGCCACTGAGTTCATTGCCCTCAAAGACGGAATCATCCGACCACAAGCCCGCACCCCCGAGGAGCACTCGGCCATGGTCGATGCCACGGGTGCTCGAATCTACGCCGTCCTCGAAGAAGTCATCGACGAACGGCTGGAAGCGCCCCAGGACTGCTTCATCTCCAGTTTCCTTGATGCTGAAGTCGACGGACAGCGCCTGACCCGTGAAGAGGTTGTCGACATCTGCTACCTGTTCTTCCTAGCCGGCCTCGACACGGTGACCGCCTCCCTGGACTGCATGATGGCCCGCCTAGCGCTGCACCCCGCCGAACAGCGTCGCTTGGCCGAGGATCCGTCAGTGATCCCGCGCGCAGTTGAGGAAATGCTCCGTTGGGAAACCCCGGTGACCTCGGTGGTACGGGTCACCACCCGAGACACTGAACTCTCAGGCTGTCCGATCGCAGCCGACGAGGTGGTATCAGTGATTCTGGGATCAGCCAACACCGACGAACGGGCCTGGGTAGAGGCGGAGTCGGTGGACATCGACCGTCGGGTGAACAAGCATCTGGCCTTCGGCGGCGGGGTACACCGGTGCCTAGGTTCCCACCTGGCCCGCATGGAGTTGCGGGTAGTTCTCGAGGAGTGGCATGCCCGAATCCCCGAGTACCGAGTTCCTGAAGGCGTCGAACTCGATGTTTCACCGAGTCTGCGCCAAATCGCCGACCTCCCATTGGTCTGGTAGACGGGCACTACAAGGGCGAGGGAGGAGATCTACCGTGGGCGAGAGCCGAATGCTGATCGACGGGAGGTTGGTCGACGCCGAGGGCGGTGCCACCTTCGAGAATGTCAACCCGGCGACCGAGGAGGTTCTCGGCCCGGTGGCAGACGGTTCGCCGGCCGACATGGCTCGGGCTGTTGACGCGGCCCGTCGGGCCTTCGAAACGACTGGATGGGCCTCCGACACTGAGGCTCGTAAGGCCTGCCTGGACCAACTCCAGACAGCCATCGAATCCGAACAGGAGGACCTGCGACAGGAATTGGTCGCTGAGGCGGGAACGCCGGCCCTGATCACCTACGGGCCCCAGTTGGACGCTCCGCTGCGTGAAGCGCTGCGATGGCCCAGAGACATGATCGACGAGTTCGAATGGTCGCGATCACTGGGCCCCAAAGACGCCATGGGTGTGGGTTACCAGACCGAGCGGGAAGTTTGGAAAGAGCCGGTAGGTGTGGTCGGGGTGATCGTGCCGTGGAATTTCCCAGTAGAGATCATTCTCAACAAGTTGGGGCCACTGCTGGCCATGGGCAACACCTGCATCCTCAAACCCGCCCCAGACACCCCTTGGAACGCAACACGGCTCGGTCGTCTGATCGCCGAAGAGACCGACATCCCGCCCGGGGTAGTGAATGTCGTCACCTCGGCCGACCATCTGGTCGGCGAGGTGCTCTCCACATCGGCCGAGGTCGACATGGTTGCCTTCACGGGTTCTACGGCAACCGGCAGGCGGATCCTGGAAGCCTCTGCTCCCACCCTCAAACGGGTGTTCCTGGAACTGGGTGGCAAGTCGGTCAATCTGGTGCTCGACGACGCCGATCTGGAAGCCACGCTGGCTGGATCAGCTGTGTGCTGCATGCATGGCGGCCAAGGGTGTGCCATTCCGACCCGCCTACTGGTTCCCCGGAGCCGTTACGACGAGGCGGTCGAGATGGCCCGTGCGGCCTTCGAGAGTTGGGCTTACGGCGACCCGACCGACCTATCGGTGCTCCAGGGCCCCCAGATCTCGCACCGCCAGCAGGAGCGTGTGCTCGGCTACATACAGCAAGGAAGAGCCGAGGGGGCGACCGTGGTGTCCGGAGGTGGCCGTCCCAACCACTTCGACCGGGGGTGGTACGTGGAGCCGACCCTGTTCGCCGACGTGGACAACACCATGACAATCGCCCAAGAGGAGATCTTCGGTCCCGTACTGGTGGTAATCGGGTTCGATGACGATGATGACGCAGTGCGCATTGCCAACGAGTCGCCCTACGGCCTCAGCGGCATGATCACCTCTGGCGACCTGGATCGGGCCAAGGCGGTCGCCCGTCGGATCCGGACCGGCACCCTTGGCATCAATGGTGGAATCTGGTACGGAGCTGACGCGCCGTTCGGCGGCTACAAGGGTTCCGGCCTCGGCCGGCAGTGCGGCACAGAAGGACTTGAGATCTTCACGGAAACCAAGACTGTGGGTTGGCCAGCAGAAGGCTGACCAAAGGCTCCCACGAAGAACTATCAGGCAAGAAGAGGAGAACTGGAAACACTATGTCCGGTCCACTGGAAGGTATTCGAGTCGTCGAGATGGCTAGCTGGATGTTCGTCCCGTCGGCCGCCTCAGTGTTAGTCGACTGGGGGGCTGACGTCCTCAAGGTCGAGAGCCCCGATGGAGGTGACCCCCAGCGCGGGTTGATTTCGTCCGGCCTTCTACCCGGAGGCGCTGGGGGTGTCAATTTCATGGTCGAGCAACCGAACCGAGGCAAGCGGTCCCTGGCCATCAACGTGGCCGATCCTGACGGCCACGAAGCGTTCATGAAGGTCATCGAAACGGCTGACGTGTTCCTGACCAACTATCTGCCCTCGATCCGGCACCGGCTGGGAATCGACGTAGACGACCTCCGGGAGAGGAACCCCAACCTCATCATTGCCCGAGGTTCCGGCCAGGGGCCGAAGGGCCCTGACGCCGAGAAGGGCGGATACGACGGGGCGTCGTTCTGGGCCCGGGGCGGGTTGAGTGCTGTCTTCCCCGAGGGACCAGACGGCTGGCCCCAGGGTCAACCGTCGCCGGCATTCGGAGACGTGATGGGGGGCCTAGCCATAGCCGGAGCTGTCTCGACAGCACTGGTGAAACGAGAACGTACAGGCGAGCCCAGCGTGATCGACGTCTCGTTGCTAGCCACCGCGATGTGGCAGGTCTCACCGCTTGTAGTGGCAGCCAAGTTGTTTGGGTTCGGTCGACTACCGGCTGGAGATCGCACCCAGATCCCGAACCCGGGCGTGAACACCTATCGGACTTCTGACGACCGGTTCATAAGCCTGATCCTCCTTCAGTCAGACAAGCACTGGGACGACCTCTGCGAACGGCTAGACCGACCGGATCTGGCAACCGACCCGAAGTTCGCCGATTCGACGGTTCGGGCTGAGAACACCAGCGAGTGCATCGCCCAACTCGACGAGGCATTCGGCTCCCAAACTCTGGAGTACTGGAGGGAACGGCTCGAGGACTTCTCTGGCGTCTGGACTCCCTTCCAGACCCTCACCGAGCTCTACGAAGATGTCCAGACAATGGCCAACGGTTATCTCCCAACCATGGAAGCCGCCAACGGCGACCAGGTGCAGTTGGTGGCCAGTCCGGCACAGTTCGACGAGACTCCGGTAGGCGTCGAACGGGCCCCCGAACTGGGCGAGCACACCGAGGTGCTGCTCAACGAACTGGGAATCAGTTGGGATGAACTGGCAGCGATGAAGGAGAGCGGCGCCATTCTCTAGTTGCCGAGCCCCGGGCCGGCCATCGGTCCTACTCCTGTGGCATGAGCACCGTCGGGTCGATGCCACCGGTAAACAGGCCCCCAGTGAAGCCACCATCGGCGAAGACCGACGTGGCGACCACATAGCTGGAACGCGGACTGTTCAGCATCACCAGGCACCAGGCCTGTTCCTCGGCCGTTGAATTGCGGCCGATGGGCTTGGGAAAATTATCGAAGAACTCCTGACCTTGCGACTCAATGAACGACGGCATCATCGGCGTGTCGGTGGGCCCGGGGTTCAAACTGTTGAGTCGTATTCCCTCCGAGGCGAGTTGGAAGCCCCTCCAGGCCACGTAGGCGTTTATGGCCTCCTTTGAGCACGCGTAGCCGTTGGCCGTCCATGGTTCGGGGTTGGCATCCAACCAGGCCTCCCCTCCCGGGAAGTCCGGTTCGGCCACGAAGGCCAACATGGATGCCGCGTTGGCGATCCAGCCCATCCCAGCCACCGATGAGATGAAAGCAATGGATCCCCCCGGAACCATCAACGGGATGACCAATTCGGTGAGGTGCCGATGTCCGCAGAAGTTGACCAGCATCACCTGACGGTCGGGCGCCGTGGTGGGAAGTCCGGCGCAGTTGAACAGACTGTCAATGGGCCCACCGACTGCCTCCACCACAGAGTCGATGGCCTCAGGGTCTCCAAGGTCGCACCGATGGAAGTTGTCCAGTGATCCGTTGCCGTCTTGGATGTCTAGGCCGTGGACCTCAGCACCCAGCTCAGAGAGGATCGACGCAGTAGCCGCCCCCATGCCCGATGCCGCACCGGTGACCAGGACCTTCTTGCCTTCGTAGCCGAGGACATCGTCCATTTCGATTCTCCCTGTCTGATCAGGATGCGCTCATTGCGCACCGAGCGATTATGCGTCGATGACTCGAACTACTTCCAAAATGCAGTTCCCCGACCTTGGCCCGGCGCAGGAACAACTGGAGCTCGTGTTCCCACGTATAGCCGATCCCACCGAAAAGTTGAAGGCCATCTTGAACACAGCGCTGTTGACACTCGCCCGCCCCGGCCTTAGCCATCGAGGTGGCGATGGCCNGTCGACCATCGTCCGAGTCAAACACCAGAGCGGCGAAATAGACCAGCGCCCGAGTCCGTTCAACGAGACAGTACATGTCAACCAGCTTGTGCTTGACCGCCTGGAACGACCCAATAGGAACACCGAACTGTTGTCGCTCTCTGGCGTGATCGAGGTTCAAATCGAGAATCCGCTGGCACGCCCCGAGCGTCGAGGCAGCCACCCCGACAGTGGCCTCCTGTAGGGCTCGGACGACCACGTCATCGGAATCAGAACCCGTGAGCAGTCGGTCAGA
Source organism: Acidimicrobiaceae bacterium (assembly GCA_002714485.1). Taxonomy (GTDB): domain Bacteria; phylum Actinomycetota; class Acidimicrobiia; order Acidimicrobiales; family MedAcidi-G1; genus UBA9410. The sequence continues at coordinate 3,333 of PAXM01000056.1, read as the reverse complement.
ACCCACCCGGACGCCCTCCAAATCGATGGTGGCATGTCGGGTGGTGGCGTCGATCGGGTCCAGTTCNCGAGCCGCTACTGCCTCACCAGGGACAACCACGACCCGCAATCCGCCGTCGACGCGGACGACCACGGCGATCTCCTCCGCTGAGGCTCCATCCACCACGAAGCACTTGATCCCCGACAGGACGAACGAATCACCATCTCGAGTAGCTGAGGCCCTGATCTGTTCTAGGTCCCAAGTTCCGGCCCCTTCGTCGACAGCCAGGGTTCCGGTAGCTCCCGCAGCAGCCACCGGGGCCAGGAAACGCTCCTGTTGATCCAAGGTGCCAGCATGACGAACTGCTGGGACGAACTGGGNAACGGTGGCAGCGAAGGGCCCAGGCGCAACGTGTCTACCCATCTCCTCGAGTAGGACTGCTAGTTCGACCCACCCATGGCCGAGGCCTCCAACCGTTTCCGGAAGGCACAACGCNGGCCAATCCAGGCTGGTCAGCGTGGCCCACAGCTCATCGGCTGAGCCAGACCCCTCGGCTATGTCTCGGGCTAGAGACGCGGGGGCCTCACGATCCAGGACGTCTCGGGCTATCCGCTGCAACTCAAGCTGGTCGTCGGTCAGTTCGAAGTCCACAGATTCATCCTCGAGGGAGGCCGAGCACCCGCTCAGCCACGATGTTGCGCTGGATCTCGCTGGTTCCGCCNCTAATTGTNCCNGCGAANGTAAAGAGGTAACGGTCCGACCACGNCACCGCCCCNCGGTCATTCTCNTAGGGGAAGCGAAGNGTCGAGTCGACTGNNTGNTCTAGGGCGGCGGCTCCGAGGGTCTCNAGTANNANGGCAGCNAGATCCTGCTGGGCCTCCGAGCCCATCAACTTGAGGATCGACTGTTCNGCTGGGACCANNCCCCGCTGCTGTTTGGCCAACTGNCGATGCCCTAGGAGCCGGATCGCATGAGAGTCCATGATCGACCGACCCAGTCGGTCGAGGACAACATCGTCGTCTGCGTGGGAGGTGCCATTGAGTTCTGCNANGGCGTCGTCGAGCATGTTGTCGAGACTCTGGGACCACATCACCCATAACATCGCCCGCTCATGGGCTAGGGCTCCATTGCAGATTCTCCACCCGTCGTTGAGATCGCCAACAAGGTTGGTCGAAGGGACGAGCACGTCATCGAAGAACACCTCGTTGAAGTCAACGTGATCAGGACCGCCCAGGTCGGGGAATGGACGCCGGTCCAGTCCCGGAGTGTCGGTTTCAACAATCAAGGCGGAGATCCCCTTGTGCTTCGGTGCTTCCGGATCGGTCCGGACAAAGACCAGAAGGACGTCGGCGTCGTGAGCTCCAGACGTCCAGACCTTCTGGCCATTGACGACAAAATGGTCGCCGTCGGGTACCGCTCGGGTGGCCAGAGCGGCTAGGTCGCTTCCAGCCCCTGGCTCGCTCATCCCGAGGGCAGCCGTCTTCTCGGCCCGCATGATGGGCACCGCCCAACGCTCGATCTGTTCGTCGTTGCCAAACGACACAATGGACGCGCTGACGATGCCGAGCCCCTGGGGGTTGAAACTTCGGGTCACGTGCCGGCGTCCGAGTTCCTCTAGGTACACCATCTGTTCAGACAGATTGGCGTTCCGCCCGCCCAGTTTGGGGGGGTAGGCGGGCGACAGCCAGCCGTCGTCAAACATCTGACGCTGGAACTGTCGGGCCCACTCAGGGACGCCGGCGCTAGACGTGGGCCGCTCCGCGGTCAGTGACGGGTCGGGGAGGTTGGCTTCGAGCCAGGCGACGAACTGATCGCGAAAGGCTTCGGTCTTCTCGTCGTAGCCGAGTCGCATCCTCGGAGGCTCTCTTCCGCTGTCGTGACCGTGAACGGTAGGAACGTTAAGGCCTGTGGTCAAACACCCTCTCGATTAGTACTCAGATTCCGTATGGAGTTGGAATCCAATGGCGCGCTACTCTCAGCGGACCGGCGGTGCTCGGTCAGGTAAAGGGGAGGCGANGCANAAGGTGAGAATGCGGTCCATCTTCTCTGTGGTGCTGGTCTCGCTGATTGCTGCGGGGTGCGGCAACTCCAGCNGTGGCGAGACAACCACGGCTGCCCCAGCCACCACGNCTGCCCCAGCCACCACGACTGCCCCAGCCACCACGACNNCNACCACAGAGCCTCCGGATCCCCGCTTCACCTTCGAACCGGTCGAAGGCGTGCCCGGAGTGGACGATGAGGAGATCGCCTTCGCGGTCATCGGGATTCGGACCCTCAACCCGTTGGGAACGTGCATTCTGGACTGCTACCTCGACGGCATCGAGGCGTACTTTGCTTTCCGGAATGGCGAAGGCGGGCTGTTCGGGCGCGAACTGAGCGTCGGTTATGTACTCGACGACGAGTTGTTCTCCAATCAGGTCCGGGCCCTGGAGGTCATCTCCGCCGACAACGTTTTCGGCGTGTTCAACGCCACCCTGATCGCAAACGGCTGGGGCGACCTGAACGACAACGGGATTCCCACCTTCGCTTGGAACATCCACGCCACAGAATCAGCCAACCGGACCAACATCTTCGGTCACATCGCAACGCTGTGCGCCACTTGCACCCAACGGGCCGTGCCCTACACGGTGAAGCTCGCCGGTGCCACCAAGGTGGCATCACTGGGCTACGGAGTAAGTGAGAACTCGAAGGTGTGTACCCGGTCGGTTGCCGATTCGATTGATCTCTACTCGTCAGACATCGGTGCCGAGATGGCGTACTTCAACGACAGCATGGGCTACGGGCTTCCCAATGGAATCGCTCCAGAGGTGACACAGATGAAGGAGTTGGGCGTCGACTTCATCTCCACCTGTATGGACCTGAACGCCATGAAGACTCTGGCCCAGGAGTTGGCCCGCCAGGGCATGGGTGACGTGGTGCTCTATCACCCCAATACCTACAACCATCCGTTCGTAGCTGAAGCTGGCGACCTCTTCGACGGGGACTTCGTGACCCCACAGTTCATGCCCTTCGAGGCCGATGCCGGCAACACCATGCAGACAGCGTTCATCGACACCATGGCCGAGTTGGGTCGGGATCTCTCAGAATTGGCCATGGTCGGATGGATCAACGCCGACGCGGCATATACCGCCATCCTTTCCGCTGGACCCGTCTTCGATCGGAAGTCAGCTATCGACGCCCTCAACAGCCAAACCGCGTACGACGCGGGAGGGCTGATCGTCCCGATCGACTGGAGCCGACAACACGTCACACCAGTGGAAGGGGACGCGACCAACGACTACGCGCTTGAATGCTTCGCCCCGGTTCGTATGAGCGGGGGCGCCCTCGAAACAGTGGCCGATCCAGCAACGCCCT
>PAXM01000055.1 GCA_002714485.1 Acidimicrobiaceae bacterium | reverse complement strand
TCCCGTAGGAGTCTGGGCCGTGTCTCAGTCCCAGTGTGGCTGATCGTCCTCTCAGACCAGCTACCCGTCGATGCCTTGGTGAGCCATTACCTCACCAACTAGCTGATAGGCCGCGAGACCCTCCCGAAGCGCCGGAGCATTTCCTCACCAGACCATGCGATCCGGTGGGGGCATCCGGTATTAGCCCGAGTTTCCTCGGGTTATTCCAGTCTTCGGGGCAGGTTTCTCACGTGTTACTCACCCGTTCGCCACTCACTCATGTGACCCGAAGGTCGAGTGCGTTCGACTTGCATGTGTTAGGCCCGCCGCCAGCGTTCGTCCTGAGCCAGGATCAAACTCTCCGTCGAAATCTCAGGTCGGCGCCGCCGAAGCTTTGCTGACCGTCGAATCATTGGTGCGACAACTCCCGAAGGTGTTGCCGACGCGAGTTTGAGGCCGAACGGGACACCAATCCCGTCCGACCTGGCACAGGGCAATGATGGTCGACCGAAGTCGGCCACCGTTGTCCGTACTCAGTGCTATTGAAATTGTTCAGGGTCTGTCCAGCGACGACTCGCGATCGTCTGGTGGACAGCCCGCACTGGCTTTTTCGTCCTCTATCCCGTTTTCAAGGAGCACCCGGAGGCCAGAGGCCTCCCGGCACACGCCGAACACGCAGGCCTGAACCTGACGGAGGCGGTGGTGCCCTCAACCCGACACAGCGATTCGATCCGATTGGACCTGCCGCTGGGCGGGTGGCCACGCTATGGCGCCGATGCTGCTCGGTCAAGAGCAACCCCGGTACCCGTGAGCAAGGGAACACTATCTACGGAGTCCCGGTGCCCCAACCCCTCCATGCAGTTTCTCCGCAGGCGTGGATCTGACCTCCGAGGAGTCAATCCAAGGCGGCTCGATGCCTGCTCAGTCGATGATCAGCAGATGGCGCTGCCGCTTGCCCTTCTGGAGGAGGACGAATCGACCGTCCACCGCCGATCCGGGAGGGAGGGCGGTCATCCCATCAGGCACCCGCTCGCCGTTGATGCGAATCCCGCCACCGGCCAGCGTCCGTCGTGCATCACCCCTCGATGAACAGAGGCCCGTTTGGGCCAGAACGTCCACTAGCGAGTCATCGGCGTTCAATGCGTCCGCACTCAGGACCGTCTCCGGGACAATTCCACGAAGGGCCTCCAGCNCCTCCCCGGTTGGCTGTTCGGATCCGAACAGCCCCTGAGCAGCCAGCCGGGCCCGTCCGGTCGCNTCCACACCATGNACCAGGTTGCAGACTTCGTCAGCCANNCGGTGCTGGGCCAGACGCTGATCNGGTGANGCNNCGTGGTCGGCCATCACCGNNGCGACCTCGTCGACCGNNACCANGGTGAGTTGAAGCAGGAAGCGNTCGACGTCNCGGTCATCGACGTTCANGAAGTACTGGTGGAGTTCGTANGGNAGGGTCCGTTCAGGATCCAGCCAGANCGCACCATCGGNCGTCTTGCCGAACTTGGCTCCGTCGGCACGGGTNANCANTGGGACAGTCAGCCCATGGGCCTGAGCACCGGTCCGGCGCCGGATCAGGTCGATCCCGGCGGTGATGTTTCCCCACTGGTCCGATCCCCCGACCTGCATCACACACCCGTGACGAACGTTCAACTCGTGAAAATCATTGGCTTGGAGGAGCATGTAGCTGAACTCGGTGAACGAGATCCCCTGATCGCTGGCCAGGCGGGCCCGGATCGACTCCTTGCCCAGCATGGTCCCGATGGTTACGTGCTTGCCGACGTCACGGAGGAACTCCAAGATCCCCACGTCCTCGGTCCATTGCCGGTTATCCACTAGCAGCGCTGGCTCGTCACCAGAGCGAAGATCGTCGTCGAATCGGAGGAACGAACGAAGCTGGCCGGCAACCGCCTCAACGTTGCGAGTAAGGGTGGGTCCATCAAGGAGGTTGCGCTCAGCGGACCTCCCACTGGGGTCGCCCACCATGCCCGTAGCACCGCCTGCCAGAGCTATTGCCCGGTGCCCGGAATCCTGGAACCGGCGCAATAACAGCAGCGGTACAAGGTGGCCGATATGGAGACTGTCGGCAGTCGGGTCAAAGCCGCAGTAGACGCCGATCGGTCCCTCACCCAACCGACGACGGAGTTCGGTGAGGTCGGTGCTGTCCTGAATCAGTCCACGTGCCGCCAAGTCGTCGAGGATCGCCTCTCTCATGGCCTCCAGTATGGGGCCTCCAGCCACTCGGCTGACGCCAGATGGGTGACGGGTCGGGCCAGACTGGACCGATGCCGACTCCGCCCGGACTCCGCCTGCTGTGTGTCGTCCTGTCTTTCGCGNCCNNGGCCACCTCGTGTTACCGCTACNAGACACGCGAGTTNGAGATCNCNATCCCNGAGCAGGCCGAGTCGTCGGTGGTGGTGGCCCGNGACGGTCGGCCTATNACCACCCTCGTTGCGCCAGANAACCGAACTAGTGCCCGAACCNTGTTCGAAATCCCCCTNCTGGTGCGTAACGCCGTNATCGCCATCGAAGACGAGCGGTTTTACGTGCACGACGGCATGGACCTCAAGGCCATCATTCGAGCAGCACGGACCAACCTCGAAGCGGGCGGCATCAGTCAAGGCGGATCGACCATCACCCAGCAGTACGTGAAGTTGGCCATCATCCAGAACTCCGAGCGCACGGCCAGTCGGAAGCTCGAGGAGATCTGGTACGCCACCCGTTTGGAGGACGAGTACAGCAAGAATTTCATCCTCCTGCAGTACCTCAACACCGTGTACTTCGGCCACGGTGCCTACGGGGTGAAAGCCGCCGCCCAGACGTACTTCAACAAGGACATCTCGCAGATCAACCTCGCCGAAGCGGCCATGATCGCCGGAATCATCCAACTACCCGGNCGCTACAACCCGTACATCAACTATTCCAAGAGCNTGCGCCGAAGCCANGTGGTGCTGGACCGCATGCTGGCCAATNAGTTCATCACCGACGAGGAGCACGCCGCCNCNGTAGCCAACCCGCCGCGNCTCGAGGAGTACTCCGCCCGNCTGGAGACCCGGTACCCGGCAGGCCACTTCGTCGAAGAGGTCCGCCGGTGGTTCCTGGACAACCCGGCCTTCGGAGCCAGCCGTGGCGTTCGGGAGCGACTCCTGTTCGAAGGCGGCCTNCGGATCGAGACGACCGTCGACCTCGACCTNCAACGGGCCGCTGAGGCCGCCGTAGAGACTCACATNCCCGCCAATCAGGGGCANCCCGACGCTGCGGTCGTGGTACTCGAAACTGGTACCGGCCAGGTNCTNGCCATGGTGGGAGGCCGTGACTTCTTNGCCGCAGACTCCGACGCCAAGGTCAACNTGGCTGTCGGCTCAGGCCGCCAAGTTGGCTCGTCCATGAAACCCATCGCCCTAGCCGCCGCGTTGGAGGCCGGCTGGCAGATGACCTCCGCCTACACAGCGCCCAACGTGCTGGAGTTCGAGATCCCCGGGGCCGACGAGGACAACAAGGTTTGGCGGGTCACCGGCGGCGTCGGCGGCCATGACGCCACCGAGGCCCGCTTTGAGCACGGACTCCAGGCCCTCCTCCAGTTCTGGATGCGNGAGGACCACACCGATGTACCNGCGGACCACGTTGAGACAATCCGCGTCGANAANGANCGCGACGGTGAAACCGAGGTGACCTACCAGGCCGTGGATCTGACCCAATGGGTGGCCAACCGACGCTGGGACTACGACCGGGAACGCCTCTTCGCCGACCGGATCAACCTCCTGGAGGCCATCCCGACCTGGACGTGGAACCCACCGGAGGGCCAGTCACTCGTACCGCCACCCGATGCCGACGAAGTGACCCTCATNCGCGCCACCCAGAGCTCACTGAACACCGTCTTTGCCCANCTCAGCATGGAGATGGGCTCCCAACGGACCGTCAACATGGCCCGACGCGTCGGTATCCGGTCCCCCATCCAGAACGTGAACTCGAACGTGTTGGGTACCTCCAACGCCACCATGCTGGACATGGTCACCGCCTACCACACGTTCGCCAACCGGGGCGTCTCAATCACCCCCAGTTACGTAACCCGAGTGGCCCGCTCCGACGGAACCACCCTCTGGTCTTGGACCCGCACCCAGGCCCGGGTACTGGATTCCCGACTAGCCGATCAGTTGACCTGGATCCTCGAGGGAACCATCGACCAGGGCACCGGCTGGCGGGCCCAGCTCGAGGGCCGCCCAGCGGCCGGTAAGACCGGTACCACCCAGAACTATGCCGATGCCGTCTTCGCCGGCTACACGCCACAACGCACAACGGCGGTCTGGGTCGGCTTCCCGGAAGCCCAGATCCCCATGATCCCGCCAACCACCGAACGCAAGGTCTACGGAGGCACCTACCCGGCCATGATCTGGAAGGATGTCATGGAGGCCGCCCACTTCGGTCTCCCTTCCGAAGAGTTCCCCGGCCTCNCGCCGGCCAACACCGTCTTCATCGCCCCCAGCCCCCAGATACCTGAGGAGCCGATCATCGACGCAAGTCCCTCTACCACGNCGCTCCCCGCGGGTTACGTGGCCACCCCAGAAGTGATAGGCCTCACCCTGGACAATGCCCGAGCCATACTCGCCGAGGCCGACCACGATGTNTGGATTGCCGAGGTCCGCGAGGTGGAGGCATCNGGCACCGAACCGGGCACCATCATCGGACAGGAACCGGCCACCGGGTCGANGATNGAGGTGGGGGGNACGATGGTCGTCGAGGTGGCNATAGAACCGCTGACGCTGGAAGGNGTCGACGTGCCCGACGTGACNTACCGACTCCTGCTCGAGGCACGACCTACCCTCGANGCTCTGGGGTTGGGCTTTTCCGTCGTCGTGGTGGCCGATCCGGACCAGCCCGAATGGGAACCAGGACTCATCTGGTCGCAGGATCCCGAACCAGGGGTGCTGGTTAATCCCGGCACGGTGATCGACCTCCGGATCACCCCGTGACCGATGCACCCGGACGCCTGTCGACACGGGCCACTACTGCACTGAGAGTGTTCCTCACCTTGCTGGTGGTGGCCATGGCCGTGCTGTGGTTCTACGCCTTCTTCCTCGCCCCGTCGGGTAATCCGGATCGTATGGAAGACCGAACCTGGCCCGAAGCCGCTCAGGCCCGCTGCCAAAGCAGCCGGGACGAGATCTCCCGCCTGCCCACGGCCCGTCAAGCCGCCACCCCCGCTCAACGGGCCGATGATCTAGACGAAGCCACACTGGTGGTTCGGCGAATGGTGGATGCCCTCAATCAAATCCCCGGCGGGACCGACCACGACCTCTCGCTGGTCGCCCACTGGCTGGACGACTGGGAGGTGTACATCACCGACCGACTAAACCATGCCAAACGACTCCGGACCGAGGGCGACGTGAAGCCGCTGATGACCGCTCTGGCCAGCGGTGCGGGCAGCGTGCTGGAACGGATGAACGGCTTCGCCCGAGTCAACGACATGGAGGCCTGCCTTGACCCGGGGGACATGTAAGAGGTCCGGCCCCCAAGGACCAATCCTCATCGTTCCAGTTCGTCCAGTAGGGCCAAGGCCCGTGCGGCGAGTCGGATCAGGCCCACATCGGCACCCAACGACGGGAGGTCGTCCACGGTGACCCACCGCAAAGCCTCCGATTCGTGATTGCCCTGCGGCACCGATCCCGGAGGAGCCACCACTAGGTAGCGGACGTCATGGTGCTCGTGGGCTTCCTCACTTGGCGGATCAACCACGTGAACGTCCAAGTCGACCGGCGGTTCCACCACCCGAAGACCGACAATGCCCGTCTCCTCAGCGGCTTCTCGAAGTGCCACCCGGGCCAAGTCGGCATCACCATCGGCATGGCCACCCGGCTGGAGCCAGCGCTGCAACTTGGTGTGAAACAGCACCAGAATCCGCCGATCCGAAGGGTCCACCACGAGAGCAGAACCGGTCAGGTGCCCCGGGCGGCAGCGCCGGTCCAGGACGTCCGGTCCACTGCCGGAGTCCGACACGCCCTCGATGAGACCGAGGATCCGATCTTGGATCGAGCCCGAAGGGCCAGACACCACGGCTAGACGAGGATCTTCGACCACCCGCGCAGCCAGGTCGGCCTCGTATAAACCGACCGGGGCATTCACCCGCCCAGATGGGCCCGAACGGCGGCTGGCGGAGGAATCGGGACGTGGGCGCCGACCGAGACTCCCACGTAGTACACGGTGGCCGTGAGGACCAGCCGGTCTCCTACTCGGGCCTCGAAGGCCATGTCGAATGAGGTCGTCCCCCACCGGACCACCTCGGCGTCGATGGTGAGGACGTCGTGCACGCCGGCCGACCCATGCCATGTCAGGTCGGCACGACGGAGCATGATCTCCCACCCCGTGGTCTCGAACCCTTCGTCAAGTCCGCGCAGCCACGTGTCCGCTACGTCATCCAGGTACGCCAGATAGTGGGCGTTGAACACCACCTCTTGTGCGTCGACCTCCCCATAACGGACCCTGATGTCCTGCGAGTAGCCCACGGTTCGACGAACCTCCTCAGGCACCGAGGCGAGACTGTTGGGCAGCCAGTTGCTCGGCGAACCGCTTGCGCTGGACGGCCACGGGCTCGGGGCCGGCACCGCCCGGGGTGGTTCGACGGCGGACGGCCACGCCGGGGACCAGCAGGGCCGCTGCCTCTGGTCCCAGCCGCTCATCGGCCACCACCAGATCGACCAGGCTGCCTTCGCCGGCCAACGCGCTCCGAACGAGCGCTCCTACCACAGCGTGGGCTTCACGGAACGGGGTACCACTGGTGACCAGAAACTCGGCCAGATCCACGGCCGCGGAATATGGGCTGTCAGCCGCTTCGGCCATCCGGTCGGTCCGTAGTTCCAGAGTGGACACCATGCCGTCGAGGGCTAACAGGGTTAGCCGGACCGTGTCACACGCATCGAACAATGGCTCCTTGTCCTCTTGAAGGTCCTTGTTGTAGGCGAGAGGGAGTCCCTTCAACGTGGTCAACAGGCCAGTCAGATGGCCAATGAGCCTCCCGGCCTTGCCCCGGGCCAGCTCGGCGATGTCCGGGTTCTTCTTCTGCGGAAGCATTGACGATCCCGTGGAGAAAGCGTCGTCGAGGCCCACATAGCCGAACTCGGCCGTCGACCAAAGGATTATCTCCTCGCCGATTCGCGACAGGTGGACGCCTAACAGAGCTAGGGCAAAGAGGGCCTCCACCACGAAGTCCCGGTCGGAGACGGCATCTAGTGAGTTCTCGAACCGGGCAGCGAAGCCCAAGTCGACCGCCACACCGTCGGGATCCAAGGGCAGCGATGACCCAGCGAGGGCGCCGGCCCCCAGTGGTGACACATCGGCCCGGTCCCGGGCATCCAGCAGTCGGTCCACGTCGCGCGCCAACGCCCAGCCATGGGCCAGTAGGTGATGGGCCAGTAGGACCGGCTGGGCCTGCTGCAAGTGTGTGTAGCCGGGGAGGTGGGCCTCGCCCACCTCGTCGGCCCGGGCGGCCAGCGTGTTCTGGAATGCCGTTACGAGGCCAGCTAGGTCTGCCAGTTCCCGCAGTGTCCACAACCGGAGGTCGGTGGCCACCTGGTCGTTCCGACTCCTCCCAGTGTGCAATCGGGCGCCAGCGTCACCGGCCAATTCAGTGACCCGCCGCTCTACGGCCGTGTGGATGTCCTCGTCCGACAACTGGAAGTCGAAGGACCCATCGGCCAGTTCGGCCTCGGTGGTATCCAGCGCATGCAGAACCGATGCGGCGTCGGCATCGGACATGAGACCGACCCGGGCCAACATCCGGACATGGGCCCGCGAGCCGGCCACGTCCTCGCGGTACATCCGACGGTCGAACGGCAAGCTGTCGTTGAGGGCCTGTAGGGCCTCGCCGGGCCCGCCCTCGAACCGACCGTGCCATAGGGTCGCCATGTCGATCAGCCTCCAGTCCTAGCGGCCCGCCGAGCTACCGTCCGCAGCCTCAGGGCATTGAGTTTGATGAAGCCCTCTGCGTCGGCTTGGTCGTAGGCGCCCTCGTCTTCTTCGAACGTGGCAATGGCCTCGTCGAACAGGGTGTCGACGGACTCTCGGCCTGCCACTTCGACATTGCCCTTGTAGAGCCTTAGTCGCACCCGACCGTTCACAAAGGCCTGGCTGTGGTCGATGGCCACCTGCAGCATCTCCCGCTCGGGGCTGAACCAGAATCCGTTGTAAACCAGTTCGGCGTAGCGGGGCATTAGTTCATCCTTGAGGTGTGCCACGCCCCCGTCCAACGTGATCGACTCAATGGCCCGGTGGGCCTTCAACAGGATCGTCCCGCCCGGTGTCTCATATGCGCCCCGCGACTTCATCCCCACGAACCGATTTTCCACGATGTCGGTCCTACCAATGCCGTTTGCGCCACCAATCCGATTCAGTTCCGCCAATACGGTGGCCGGCGTCATGGCTTCGCCGTCGATGGCCACCACGTCACCCTTCTCATAGGTCAGGTCGACGTAGGTGGCCTCGTCGGGCGCCAGTTCAGGGCTGACCGACCACCGCCACATCTCACTGGTCGGCTCGTTCCACGGATCCTCCAGCGGTCCACCCTCGTACGAGATGTGCAAAAGGTTGGCGTCCATGGAGTAGGGCGACTTGGTACCCCTCTTCATCTCGACGGGAATCCCGTGCTTCTCCGCATAGTCGAGCAAGCTCTGGCGGGACCCCAAGTCCCATTCCCGCCATGGTGCGATAACCCGGATGTCTGGCCGCAAGGAGTAGGCACCCAACTCAAACCGAACCTGGTCGTTTCCCTTGCCAGTGGCTCCGTGGCTGATGGCGTCGGCACCCGTCTCATCAGCGATTTCGACCAGTCGCTTGGCGATGAGCGGTCGAGCAATGGAGGTACCCAACAGGTACTCCCCCTCGTAGAGGGCGTTGGCCCTGAACATCGGATACACGAAGTCCTGGACGAACTCCTCCCGAAGGTCTTCGATGTAGATCTCCTTCACGCCCATGGCCTCGGCCTTGGCCCGGGCCGGCTCGAGTTCCTCGCCCTGGCCAAGGTCGGCCGTAAAGGTCACGACCTCGCAGTCGTACTCCTCTTCAAGCCACCGAAGGATGATCGAGGTGTCCAGGCCACCCGAATAGGCCAGCACCACCTTGTCGACGCCCGTCTTGTCCGTACCCACGTTCGATGTCTCGTTTCCGTTTCTTGCTTTGATCTTTGATCTTTGCGTGCGGTCGTCGATGACTACAGGCCCGCCAAGGCCCGGAGCCGGTCAGCCAGTGCAGCGCCCCTGACGCCCTCGGCCGCCACCACCATCAACGTGTCGTCGCCGGCCACCGTGCCGATCGAGCCCTCCAACCCGGTCCGATCCAGTGCCGAGGCCACAACGTGGGCCGAACCTGGCGGGGTCCTCAGCACCACGAGGTTGCCCGAGGACGTAACGTCGACCACCCATTCGCCGAGTACCCGTCGGAGTTGGTCAGCCGGCACGGCCCGATCGACCGGATGTTCGGGAATGGCGTAGACGCTGTCGCCCCCGGGGACCCGAACCTTGACGGCGCCTAGGTCGTCGAGGTCCCGCGACACCGTCGCCTGGGTCGAATCAATCCCCTCGTCGGCGAGCAAAGCCACCAAGCTCTCTTGGCTGTTCACCGCGTGGGCAGCCAGCAACCGTTCGATCCGGTGCTGCCGCTGATGCTTGCTCACGACGTCTCGCCTCCCGCCATCGATGCACCATCACCTAGCAGGTAGGCCAGCAAGCCCCGACCAGCGTGCATTCGGTTCGCGGCCTGCGACCAAACCCGGCTAGCCGACCCATCGACCACGCCGTCGGTGACCTCCTCGCCCCGGTGCGCGGGGAGGCAGTGCAGGAACAGCGCCTGCGGTCCGGCCGCCTCCATGAGCGTCTCGTCCACCCGGAAGGACTCAAAGTCCCGCAGCCGTCTGTTCGACTCTTCCTCCTGACCCATGGACGTCCACACATCGGTGTAGACGACGTCCACGCCGGCTACCGCGTCGGCAGCCCGGTCAGTCTCGGTGAAGGCGACCCCGGCCGCGGCCAGCCGGTCCCGATCCACCTCAGGCAACCGGTAGTCGGAAGGGCCGGCGAACCGAACCTCGAGGCCCAGCATCCCGCAGGCCAGAGCCAGCGACCGGAACACGTTGTTGCCGTCGCCCACATAGGCGATGGACCGTCCGGCAAGATCATGGGGCGAACCTTCCGCCAGCTCGTCGGTGAGGGTGAGGACGTCAGCCAGGGCCTGGAGGGGGTGGGCGTCGTCGGACAGCATGTTGACCACCGGGACAAGGTCCTCGGCGGCCATCCTCTCGACGGTGTCGTGGGCGAACACCCGGGCGCCGATGCAAGCGTGGTAGGAGGCCAGCGTCCGGGTGACGTCCTCGACCGATTCGCGGACGTCCATCCCCACCTCGGCGGCCTGGATGCACACCGGATGTCCGCCTAGTTGGAACACCGCCATCTCCATGGAGTTACGGGTCCGCGCCGACGGCTTCTCGAACACGAGTGCCATGCCCTTCCCGGTCAGGACCTGTGGTGGCGCCGGGTCGGCGGCCAAGGCCAAGACCAGGTGGAGCTCGTCCACCGTCAGGTCGTCGATCTCGAGCAGGTGCCGCATCACGCCGCCCCCCCGGTAGCCCCAGCCGTCAGCACGTCGTCCAAGATTCCGATTCCCTCGGCCAACTCATCGGACGACACGGTCAGCGGGGGCGCCAGCCGCAGCGTGGTCGGGGTGACGCCGTTGACGACTAGACCAGCATCTAGGCAAGCTCGGGCCACGTCAACCGCCGTCCGGTCAGCCAACACGTCGGGTGTCAACTCGGCACCCAGGAGGAGCCCGAGGCCCCGCACCCCAGCTACACCGGGCAACGTCTCCAACAGCGCCGTCAGTTCGGCCCCCCGCTCTTCGGCCAACCGGGGGGCGTCGACCTCCTCCATGACCCGCAGGACCTCCCGGGCGACTGCGGCGACCAGTGGCTGACCGGCGAAAGTGGACCCGTGGTCCCCGGGGCGGAACGCAGCGGCCACTTCGGCGGTCGCCCACACAGCCCCCACCGGCACCCCGTTGCCTAGGGCTTTGGCCACCGTCACGATGTCGGGCCGGATGCCAGCGTGGTGGAAGCCGAACCATGCACCGGTCCGACCCAGACCGGTCTGGACCTCGTCCAGAACCATCAGGAGGCCCCGCTCGTCGCACAACAGCCGGAGGTCCCGCAGGAACCCAGCGTCGGCCGTATTGACGCCACCCTCGCCCTGCAAGGGCTCGACCAGTACAGCCCCCACCGACGGGTCCAGGGCTGCCTCAAAGGCCGCCACGTCGTTCCAGGCGGCATGCCGAAAGCCCTCAGGAAGCGGCTGAAACGGTTCGTGCTTCTCGGGCTGTCCAGTGGCAGCCAGGGTGGCCATGGTCCGGCCATGGAACGACCCGAAGGCGGCTACCACGCCATGCCGGCCCCGGCCATGGAACTTTCGGACCAGCTTGAGGGCAGCCTCGTTGGCCTCGGCTCCGGAATTCTGGAACAGGACCCGTCCCGGCTCATCGAGGTCGGTGCCCGACCGCACCAACCGGTCGAGGCGTTCAGCCACCTCCAGTTGAGGCTCGGTCACGAACAGGTTGGAGACGTGTAGCAACGTGGAAGCCTGCTCGGCCACTGCGGCGGCGATCCGGGGGTGGCTATGGCCCAACCCGGTGACCGCAAGGCCGCACAAGAAGTCCAAGTAACGGTTCCCGGCGTCGTCAAACAACTCGGTCCCGGCGCCCCGCACGAAGGTCACCGGTGGGATGCCGTAGTTCCCCATGAGGTGGGCGGTCCACCGCTCGGCACCTGTGGAGTTCACGATCCCGCCCCTTCGACGCCCCGGCCATCAGCGGCCACCCCACCGTCGGGCAGGACCATCGTACCGATGCCCACGTCGGTGAACAGTTCTAGGAGCAACACGTGCGGGATCCGGCCGTCGACCATGTGGGCCGAGCCGACCCCGGCCTCCACGGCATCCACGCAGGCCTGGACCTTGGGGATCATTCCCCCAATGATCGCACCATTGTCGATGAGGGCAGCCAGACCGGACAGGTCGATCCGCGAGATCCTCGACGAAGGGTCGTCGACGTCGGCCAATAGGCCCTCCACGTCGGTTAGGTAGAGGATCCGTTCGGCCCCGAGTGCCCCAGCCACCGCAGCGGCCACCGTGTCGGCGTTGATGTTGTAGGCCTGCCCAGTCAGATCGGCTCCGATGGTCGACACCACTGGGATGAGGTCCTCAGCCAACAGTCGCTCAATGATGGCCGGGTTCACCGATTCGACGTCGCCTACGAAGCCCAACTCGGGATTCCTGGCCGCTGCCCGGATGAGCCCTGCATCCTCGCCCGAGAGGCCCACCGCCAAGGAGCCATGTCGGTTGATGCTGGAGACGATGTCCAGGTTCACCTTGCCTACTAGCACCATCCGGGCAACGTCGAGGGTTTCGGCGTCGGTCACCCGCAGGCCGTCCCGGAACTCCGACTGAATGCCCAGCCGGTCCATAAGGGCTCCGATCTGGGGGCCGCCACCGTGGACGACCACCGGCCGAATGCCCACTGAGTGCATCAGCACGACGTCCTCGGCGAACTGGGCGGCCAACTGGTCGTCGACCATGGCGTTGCCGCCGAACTTGACGACGATGACCGAACCAGCGAACTGCTGGATGTACGGGAGGGTTTCCACCAGGACGGCGGCCCGTCGCTCTGGGGAGAAGTCGACGGTCAAGTCCATGGCGTCGTCGGGGGCGGTCATGACGTCCTCATGTTCTCGTCGATGTAGGCGTGAGACAGGTCAGTGGTGACGATCCAAGCCGTGCCGTCGCCCTGGCCCAGGTCGACGTCGAGATCTAGGCGCCGTCCGGCCATGTGGTCAGCCAGGGCCCCCTCGTCCACCTCGCAGGCCTGGCCCTCGGCATAAATGACCTGTCCTCCGTAGGAGATCGAGATGGCGTCGGGGTCGAAGGCGATGCCNGCAGCACCCATCTCGGCNGCAATCCGTCCCCAGTAGGGATCNTCGCCGTACCACGAGCACTTCACGAGNTGGCAGTTGGCAGTGTCACGCGCNCCCTTGGCCGCCTCGGCNTCGCTGGCCGCACCGGTCACCGTNAGGAACACCGTCTTGGTNGATCCCTCGGCGTCGTCGGCCATCTGCACGGCTAGGTCCCGACAGGCGTCGGCCAGTGCCCCGCCCAGTACCTCGGGTTCGACCGGTCCTGCAGTACCGGAGGCCAGTAGCAGCACGGTGTCGTTGGTGGACTGGGCCCCATCCACGGTCAGGCAATTGAAGGACACCTCGGCTGCCGACTGGAGTAGGACGGTGGCGGTTTCCGGGTCGACGGCGGCATCGGTGGTGAGCACGGCCAGCATGGTGGCCATGTTCGGCTCGAGCATGGCCGCCCCCTTGGCCACGCCGCCCACGGTGAAGGCCGCTCCGCTCGAAGTCACGCCGTTGACCTCGGTGGTCTTGGGCGCGGTGTCGGTGGTCATCATCGCCCGGGCCGCTGCCGGACCGCCGGCGGCGGTCATGGCTGCGGCCACGGTCGGGATGGCCGGAACTATGGCGTCCATAGGAAGCTGGTAGCCGATCAACCCGGTGGAGCAGACCAATACCTCGTCAATCGCACACCCGACGGATGCCGCAGTGGCCTCGCACATGGCCTCAGCCGCAGCCCGTCCCTGTGTTCCGGTGGCCGCGTTGGCGTTTCCGCTGTTGAGCACGACCGCGGCGGCCCGCCCACCGGTGGACGCCAGGTGGTCTCGACAGACCAGCACCGGTGGAGCCGTCATGAGGTTGGAGGTGAAGACGCCAGCCGCAGTAACTGCCGCTCCGTCGGCAGTGGCCACCATGGCCAGGTCGTCGGCGCCAGATTCCTTCACACCGCAGGCCATGCCAGCAGCCACAAAACCCGGGACGGAGGTGACGCTCACGGGTAGACCCCGATGGCCGAAAGGCCGATGGTCTCATCAAGGCCCAAGACGGCATTGGCACACTGCACGGCCTGGCCCGAAGCGCCCTTGACCAGGTTGTCAATAGCACCCACCACAATCAGGAGACCAGTCCGGGGATCCACCCGTGCGGTCAGATGGACCGCGTTGGAGCCGAGCGTGGCTTTGGTTGACGGCGACCGCTCGTCAACCACCACGAACGGTTCGCCTGCGTAGGCGTCAGCCAGTAGAGCCAGGGCTCCGTCTGTGTCCAGATCGCCAGTCGGCCGGGCGTAGCAAGTGGCCAGGATGCCCCGGTTCATGGGCGCCAGATGGGGGGTGAATAGGACCGACACGCCGTCGACAGTGGTCCCGTCGGCACGAGTAGCCAGGACCTGCTCGATCTCCGGGGTGTGCCGGTGGCAGGCCAGGCCGTAGGCCGTGTAGTCCTCGTCGACGGCACAGAACGTGGTGTTGGGCTTCGGGGGGCGTCCGGCGCCAGAGACGCCGCTAGCCGCGTCGACCACCAGACCAGCAGGGTCGATAGCACCGGATCGGACGAAGGGAGCTAGGGCCAGACTGGAGGCCGTCGGGTAGCAGCCAGCGGCGGCTACCAACCGGGCCCCGGGTAGATCAGACCGGAAGAGTTCAGGGAGGCCGTAGACGGCTTCGTCTAACAGATCGGGGACCTCGTGGTCCTCGCCGTACCAAACCGGGTACAGGGAGGCGTCCCGAAGCCGAAAGTCGGCGGCCAAGTCGACAACGTGGCCTACCCGGTCGAGGAGATCGGGCACAAGGACCTGGGATGCCCCGTGAGGCAGGCCTAGGAAGATCACATCGCTCCCATCGACGACCGCCGGATCTGTCGGCGCGTATGACAAGTCTGGATAGTGGGCAGCAAGGCTCGGATAGAGGTCGGCCACCGCGGTTCCGGCCTGGGTCTCTCCAGTGGCCACGACCACTTCGAAATCGGGGTGGCCGGCACACAACCGGAGGAGTTCCGCGCCAGTAAAACCGGAAGCCCCGATGATGGCGATCTTATACATGCATCAATTATGCAGCATTCTGCATTGTAATGCAACATGTCTATACAGATTCCCGCATATCTGTGGTCCAGCACCAGAGTGTCTCATCGTTTGAGATGACCCCTCAGTCGTTGTCGGTGTTGATCACACCAACAACGACTGGTTCGAACCCAACAGCCGAAAGGGTCACATCCACCGCCTGGTCACCATCAGAAAGACCGTCATTCACGCCGGTCACCACCACCGTCTGCGGCGTCTCCCAGTTCAACGCAGTGAACGTCAACTCCGAAGCCGACACCACCGCCTCAGACAGGTCCGAAGAC